>NZ_JAGTPI010000002.1:0-283764 GCF_021147825.1 Pseudomonas quasicaspiana | reverse complement strand
TGACAGCGCAAGCACCCACACGAATTGCTTGATTCAATTGTTAAAGAGCGGTTGGTTAAGATCTTTCGTCTCAACCGAGGCGCGCATTCTACAGCAGCCTCTGTATCTGTCAAGCGGTTATTTTAAGAAGTTTTCAAAGTTTCCTTATCAACTTCAACCACTTGCGCTTCGATCAACATCACGTTGCTCGTTAGCGGGAGGCGAATTCTACAGCGTTACAACCTGCTGTCAACTGCCTTTTTTCACCGCTTTCGATCAACCTCATCGAAGCCTCTTCTATGCCAACCGAATCGTCCAACTCATTGATTAACAAGGAGTTTTTCGTTCTGTCTGCGCCAGAAGAGGTGCGAATTATAGAGAGATTCGAGAGGCCGTCAACCCCTAATTTTCACCTTTTAATGAAAAACCTTAAAACACCTCTCTCTTCTATATAGAGAGCCTATATATAGAAGCACTAAAGCACGCCACCCTGCCTCAGCCTGGCCACCTCCGCCGTGGGCAACCCCAGCACCCGCTCAAGTACCTCGCCAGTATGCTCACCCAACAAAGGAGGCGCATGCCGATACTCAACCGGGGTCGCAGACAAGCGTATGGGACTGGCCACCTGCGGCACACTCCCGGCTAACGCATGAGGCAGACTCGTTACCAGCCCTCGCGCCCGCACATGCGGATCATCGAACACCTGAGCCAAATCATTGATAGGCCCGCAAGGCACACCCGCCGCTTCAAGCTCGCTCACCCACTGCGCAGTGGTCTTGAACACAGTCGCCTGACGAATCAGAGGGATCAGCTCTGCCCTGTTAGCGACCCGCAGCTTATTAGTCAGGAATCTTGGATCGTCAGCCCACTGCGCCTGTCCGGCCACTTCGGCAAATTTCCTGAACTGGCCGTCATTACCCACCGTAAGGATGAAGTCGCCATCAGCCGTGGGAAAGTCCTGGTAAGGAACGATGTTCGGATGCGCATTCCCCAACCGGGTAGGAGCAATGCCGGTAGTCAGGTAGTTCAACGCCTGATTCGCAAGACAGGCCACCTGCACATCCAGCAACGCCATATCGATATGCTGACCAAGCCCGCTCTGATCACGGTGCGCCAAAGCGGCCAGGATCGCCGTGCTGGAATAAACCCCGGTCATAACGTCCGTCAGTGCGACACCCACCTTTACAGGACCCGCCCCCTCCTGATCATCCGCACGCCCGGTCAGGCTCATCAACCCGCCCAACCCCTGAATCATGAAGTCATACCCGGCGCGCTTGGCATAAGGACCGGTTTGCCCGAATCCGGTTATTGAGCAATAGATCAACCCAAGATTGATTGCGCTCAAAGAAGCGTAGTCCAGACCATAGGCAGCCAGACCTCCGACCTTGAAGTTCTCAATCACGATGTCGGACTTTGCTGCCAGCTCCCTGACCAGCTTCTGCCCTTCGGGCATAGTGAAGTCGATGGTGACTGACTGCTTGTTGCGATTAGCCGACAGGTAATAAGCAGCCTCACTGGTGCTCTCGCCCTGAGCATCCTTCAGAAAGGGAGGCCCCCATGCGCGAGTGTCATCACCACTGCCCGGCCGCTCGACCTTGATGACCTCAGCACCCAGGTCGGCCAGGATCTGCCCCGCCCAAGGCCCGGCCAACACCCGAGACAAATCCAGAACACGGATATGCGATAGCGCCCCCATTGTCAGCCTCCTTAAAAGAAGGCCTGAATGCCGGTCTGCGCACGGCCGAGAATCAGCGCATGCACGTCATGAGTCCCTTCATAGGTGTTCACCACCTCAAGGTTAACCAGATGCCGGGCAATGCCGAACTCGTCAGAGATACCGTTACCGCCTAGCATGTCGCGAGCCATACGGGCGATGTCCAGGGACTTGCCGCAGGAGTTACGCTTCATGATCGAAGTGATTTCAACTGCTGCCGTTCCTTCATCCTTCATTCGCCCCAGGCGCAGACAACCTTGCAGCGCCAGGGTGATCTCGGTCTGCATGTCGGCCAGCTTTTTCTGGATCAACTGATTGGCCGCCAATGGACGCCCGAACTGCTGCCGATCCAGGGTGTATTGCCGAGCGGTATGCCAGCAGAATTCGGCGGCACCCAAAGCGCCCCATGAGATGCCATAACGGGCTGAGTTAAGACAGGTAAAAGGACCTTTAAGACCTCGCACATCAGGGAAGATATTTTCGTCAGGCACAAAGACGTTATCCATGACGATCTCGCCCGTGATGGAGGCGCGCAAACCGACCTTGCCATGAATTGCCGGAGCGCTCAGCCCGGCCCAACCCTTCTCAAGCACAAAGCCGCGAATGTCTCCTTCGTCGTCCTTGCCCCAGACCACGAACACATCAGCGATCGGACTGTTAGTAATCCACATCTTGCTGCCTGAAAGCCTGTAGCCGCCGTCGACTTTCTTTGCCCGGGTAATCATCGCACCAGGGTCAGACCCGTGATTAGGCTCCGTCAGACCAAAGCAGCCAATCCATTCGCCGGACGCGAGCTTTGGCAGGTACTTCTGCTTTTGCGCCTCGGTACCGAACTCGTTGATGGGCACCATCACCAGAGAAGACTGCACACTCATCATGGAACGGTAGCCAGAGTCGATCCGCTCCACTTCCCGTGCGATCAACCCATAGCAAACATAATTAAGGCCGCTGCCGCCGTACTCTTCCGGAATAGTCGCCCCGAGCAGACCAACGTCACCCATTTCACGAAAGATCGCAGGATCGGTCTGCTCATGACGAAAGGCTTCAAGCACTCTGGGTGCGAGCTTGTCCTGGGCGAACTGCGCCGCGCTTTCACGCACCATGCGCTCTTCTTCGGTGAGCTGTTGATCCAGCAGCAGCGGATCGATCCAGTTGAAGCTTGCCTTGCCAGCCATGAGCCATCCTCAATCGTTGAAATAGTTATGGACTGATCCTAGACCGGGCGCGGCAACCTCACAAACGATGAATCTGCACGCTATTGTGCTAATTTCTCACTCCGAAACTCATAACAAGAACGATACTGGCTGTGATTAGTGAGGACTTCGTACATGCGCCGCAAAATCCCCAGCACCGCCGCACTGGTCAGCTTCGAGGCAGCGGCTCGCCATGAAAGCTTCACCAAAGCCGCTGAAGAACTTTCCCTCACTCAGAGCGCCATCTGCCGGCAGATCGGTAGCCTGGAATCCTTCCTCGGTATAGAACTGTTCAGACGCTCTCGGCGAGGAGTGAAGTTGACCGAAGCGGGCTTGTCCTACAGCAGACGTGTCGCGACGCAACTGGATGCCGTGGAGCGCGACACCTTGTCAGTCATGGGCAATCAGGGCGCCAACGCGATAGAACTGGCAGTCGTCCCAACCTTTGGCACCCAATGGCTATTGCCCCGCCTGAAAGATTTTCAGCAGCGTCAGCCTGACGTCACAGTAAACCTCACCAACCGCACTCGCCCGTTTCTGTTTGCCGATACCGATTTCGACGCTGCTATTTACTTTGGCGATGCGGAATGGCCAGGCACCGAGTCGCACCGACTGATGGGCGAAAATCCCCTACCGGTCTGCAGCCCGGCACTGTTAGGAAAAGGAAGCCAGCTTGACCCGGCAGAAATCGCGACATTACCGCTGCTGCAGCAAACCACTCGCCCCTACGCTTGGCGACAATGGTTCAGCGGGCTAGAGATGAACGTCGCACGGGACATGACGGGCCCACGCTATGAGCTGTTTTCGATGCTCGCTCAAGCTGCCAGCCACGAAATGGGCATCGCCCTGATCCCGCCCTTCCTTATCCAGCGAGAATTGAAAGAACAGCGGCTGGTGATCGCCAACCCGCACGCACTTGCCAGCCCCAAGGCGTACTACCTGATGATTCCGGTGCGCAAAGTGGAATCGGCATCACTAGGCGCATTTCGCGACTGGCTCGTAGAGCAAGCCAGGACTTACGAGCACGAAAGCTTTAGAAAGGCCTGATAGCTGTGTAGTCATACCCTCATAAAACCTACAGATATACGTTTTTGTCGCATAAACGCCTTCTTATCCCCGCACGAAAAATAAGGCCTCTAGGCCGCACGCTGCCTGATTCCCAGCCATATTCTCTCGTCATACCCATGATTCCAGAACTGAATTCAGGGTTTTCTGATATTTCGACTACTTTCCCTGTAAGGCCCAGCAATTAAGGGCTCAAAGCCGAATGCTGCGACATTTGGTCACGGGATGACTTGTAGTTAATTTATCGTCTCGTTACAAAATGAATTGAAGGCACCAAACTTCGCCTGCAAAATGCCGCGCCCCGCCCGGAAATGGCGGGATCATGCTGATCGGCAGCCCCAGTCGTACTTGCTGAAGTGCGCTGGCCTAATTGAAGAAAACAAGAAGATCACGCAGGAGATTACACGTGCACATTGGCGTTCCTCTCGAGACCCAGTCGGGTGAAAAGCGGGTTGCTGCAACCCCCGAAACTATCAAGAAGCTGATCGCCCAAGGCCATCGGGTTACGGTGCAAAGTGGGGCAGGTATCACTGCCAGCGTCACGGACAGTGCTTATGAAGCAGCAGGCGCCACAATGGGTGCCGCCGCTGAAACACTCTCTGCCGAGCTGCTGCTCAAGGTCTGCGCGCCGAACGACAGCGAACTGGCGCAGATCAAGCGCGGTACGATCGTTATCGGGATGCTCAACCCCTTCAACAGCGAAACCATCGCCAAGATGGCCGAGCAAGGCATCACGGGTTTTGCTCTGGAAGCTGCGCCGCGCACTTCCCGCGCGCAAAGCCTCGATGTGCTGTCCTCCCAGGCCAACATTGCGGGCTATAAAGCCGTGCTATTGGGCGCTCATCACTATCCGCGTTTCATGCCGATGCTGATGACCGCTGCGGGCACCGTCAAAGCTGCGCGAGTACTGGTACTCGGCGCTGGCGTGGCCGGCTTGCAAGCCATCGCTACCGCAAAGCGTCTCGGTGCGGTTGTCGAGGCCTCCGATGTGCGTCCAGCGGTGAAGGAGCAAATCGAATCTCTGGGTGCCAAGTTCATCGACGTGCCTTACGAAACCGATGAAGAGCGTGAATGCGCCGTCGGTGTGGGTGGTTACGCCCGCCCGATGCCCGCCAGCTGGATGCAGCGTCAGGCGATTGCAGTGCATGAACGCGCCAAACAGTCGGACATCGTCATCACCACCGCGTTGATCCCTGGCCGCAAAGCGCCGGTATTGCTCAGCGCAGAGACCGTCGCCGAAATGAAGCCTGGCTCGGTGGTAATCGACCTGGCGGCAGCCCAAGGCGGCAACTGCCCGCTGACCGTAGCCGATCAGGTTGTCGTCGAGCACGGCGTCACGCTGGTGGGTTACACCAACCTGCCCGCGCTGGTCGCCGCAGACGCCTCGGCGCTGTACGCCCGCAACCTGCTGGACTTCATGAAGCTGCTGTTCGACAAGGACGGTCAGCTGCACATCAACCTGGAAGACGACATTGTTGCCGCGTGCCTGATGTGCCGCGACGGCCAAGTCATCCGCAAGAACGGCTGAGGATAAAACAATGGAAGAGCTGATCTCCCCAGGTATCTACAACCTGATCATTTTCGTGCTGGCGATCTACGTCGGTTATCACGTGGTCTGGAACGTAACGCCAGCCCTGCACACACCGCTAATGGCGGTGACCAACGCTATCTCGGCGATCGTCATCGTCGGCGCGATGCTCGCTGCCGCGCTAACCGTGACACCACTGGGCAAAACCATGGGCACCCTTGCGGTCGCTCTGGCAGCCGTCAACGTGTTCGGCGGCTTCCTTGTCACCCGGCGCATGCTGGAGATGTTCAAGAAAAAAGCGCCGAAAGCCAAAGATGAGGTAGCGAAGTAATGAGCATGAACCTCGTCACCTTGTTGTACCTCGTTTCGGCGGCCTGCTTTATTCAGGCTCTCAAAGGTTTGTCGCACCCGACCACGTCACGTCGCGGCAACCTGTTCGGCATGCTCGGCATGGGCCTGGCCGTCGTAACCACCATTGGCCTCGTTTACAAGCTGGCAGCCCTGTCCGACACCACGGCTGGCATCGGCTACATCGTGATTGGCCTGCTGGTCGGCGGCACCGCGGGGTCGATCATGGCCAAGCGCGTTGAAATGACCAAGATGCCTGAGCTGGTGGCTTTCATGCACAGCATGATTGGCCTCGCAGCAGTGTTCATCGCTATCGCAGCAGTGGTTGAGCCGCAGTCGCTGAACATCGTGAAGAACCTGGGCGATGCCATCCCTGCGGGTAACCGTCTGGAGCTGTTCCTGGGCGCGGCCATTGGCGCAATCACCTTCTCCGGCTCGGTGATCGCTTTCGGCAAACTCTCCGGCAAGTACAAGTTCCGCCTGTTCCAGGGCGCACCGGTACAGTTCGCCGGGCAGCACAAACTGAATCTGGTCTTGGGTCTGGCGACATTGGCGTTCGGCCTGTTCTTCATGTTCACCGGTAACCTCGCCGCGTTCGCTATTATGCTGGCTCTGGCCTTCGTGATCGGTGTGCTGCTGATCATCCCGATTGGCGGCGCAGACATGCCTGTCGTCGTGTCGATGCTCAACAGCTATTCGGGCTGGGCAGCGGCCGGTATCGGTTTCTCCCTGAACAACTCGATGTTGATCATTGCCGGCTCGCTGGTAGGTTCCTCCGGCGCGATCCTGTCGTACATCATGTGCAAAGCCATGAACCGCTCGTTCTTCAATGTGATTGGTGGCGGCTTCGGCGGCGCGACTGACGCTGCTGGCCCGGCAGGCGCCAAAGAGGCCCGCCCGGTGAAATCCGGCTCGGCCGACGACGCGACCTTCCTGCTGACCAACGCCGACACCGTGATCATCGTTCCGGGCTACGGTCTGGCGGTTGCCCGGGCGCAGCACGCGCTTAAAGAGCTGACCGAGAAACTGACTCACCACGGCGTCACCGTGAAGTACGCGATCCACCCGGTTGCCGGACGTATGCCAGGCCATATGAACGTCCTGCTCGCCGAGGCCGAAGTGCCTTACGACCAAGTGTTCGAGATGGAAGACATCAACTCCGAGTTTGGTCAGGCGGACGTGGTGCTGGTGTTGGGAGCGAACGACGTGGTCAACCCGGCCGCCAAGAACGATCCCAAATCGCCGATTGCAGGCATGCCGATTCTGGAAGCCTTCAAGGCCAAGACCATCATCGTCAACAAGCGCTCGATGGCCAGCGGTTATGCCGGCCTGGAAAACGAACTGTTCTATCTGGACAAAACCATGATGGTCTTCGGCGACGCCAAAAAGGTGATCGAGGACATGGTTAAGGCGGTCGACAACGCGTAGTCTCCAGGCGCGTTTAACCTGGGCCCCGGCGCAAAAACGCCGGGGCTTTTTACATTCTGCGTAACAGTGTTTTGCGTTGAAACCCGCTAATTAGAGCCTCCAATGCGACCTTGGTAGCGGGACGAACACAGTCCAACTCTCTAGACTTGGACTTCGCTTCCACCTCCGAGACAAGAATCCCATGTACCGTGATCGTATCCGCTTGCCTTCCCTAATGAACAAGGTCATGAGCGCGGCTGACGCTGCCGCCTTGATTCAGGACGGCATGACCATCGGCATGAGCGGCTTTACCCGCGCAGGTGAAGCCAAAGCCGTACCCCACGCCCTGGCCGAACGAGCAAAGCTGTCGCCGCTCAAGATCAGCCTGATGACCGGCGCCAGCCTGGGCAACGACCTGGACAAGCAACTGACCGAAGCCGGCGTGCTGTCGCGTCGCTCGCCATTTCAGGTCGACAGCACGCTGCGCAAGGCTATTAACGATGGCTCGGTGATGTTCATCGACAGCCACCTGTCCGACACCGTCGAGCAACTGCGTAACCGGCAGATCAAGGCCGTGGATCTGGCCGTCATCGAATGCGTAGCGATTACCGAAGAGGGGCATCTGGTACTCAGCACCTCAGTGGGCAACTCTGCCAGCTTTGCGATTCTGGCCAAGGAAGTTATCGTCGAGATCAACCTCGCCCAACCGTTGGAGCTGGAAGGCCTGCACGACGTCTATATTCCGAGCTATCGCCCTACCCGCCTGCCCATTCCAGTGCTGCAAGCTGACACGCGCATCGGCAACCCGGCGGTACAGATCGATCCGGCAAAAATCGTCGGCATCGTGATCAGCAACCAACCTGATTCGCCCTCAACAGTATTGCCGCCGGATTTGGACACCCAGGCCATCGCCAATCACCTGGTGGAGTTCTTCAAAAACGAAGTGCGCGAGGACCGGCTGACCAACAAGCTGATGCCGTTGCAGGCCGGGATTGGCACCATCGCCAATGCCGTCATGCATGGCCTGGTGGATTCGCCTTTCCATGACATGACCATGTATTCGGAGGTTCTGCAGGACTCGACATTCGAACTGTTCGACGCGGGCAAACTGAGCTTCGCCTCCGGCAGCTCCATGACCCTTTCCGCCAGCAAACACGCCGAAGTGTATGCCGACTTCGGGCGCTACAAATCGCGCCTGATGCTGCGCCCTCAGGAGATCTCCAACCACCCGGAAATCATCCGTCGCCTGGGCATCATCGGCATCAACACCGCCCTCGAGTTCGATCTGTACGGCAACGTCAACTCTACCCACGTCTGCGGCACTCGCATGATGAACGGCATCGGTGGCTCGGGGGATTTCGCCCGCAACGCGCACCTGGCGATCTTCGTGACCAAATCCATTGCCAAGGGCGGGGCGATTTCAAGCGTCGTGCCGATGGTCAGTCATGTGGACCATACCGAGCATGACGTGGACATCCTGGTGACCGAGCAAGGCCTGGCGGATCTTCGTGGCCTCGCCCCCCGGGAACGCGCCAGAGTGATCATCGACAACTGTGTGCATCCCGCTTACCGAGACGCCCTCAACGCCTACTTCGCCGCCGCTTGCCTTAAAGGCGGACACACCCCGCACGTACTGCGCGAAGCACTAAGTTGGCACGCTCGCCTGGACGAAACGGGCAGCATGCTGCCCATCTAGGCAAACAGTTGCGAGGCAGCAATACAGTTTTCTGCCTCGCAACAACATGCAAAAAGACAATACTGAAAAAACTGTACTGCTGTACCGGTCTTTTGAAGGGGGTAAAACAGAGTTTTCACCAAATCAGCGCACAAAATGCACCGAAAACGTGCAGACCGATACAGTTGCCCCAAATAGGAACAAAACAGTGCCTTTAAACAGTTAACTGAACTCGCACAATACAGTTGAACTGTGTCTAGAGAGACTGGCCAACTCGGAGGAAGATGGGCACCAGTTAAATCACTCTCTAGCCCGCCACAAGCGGAAGGATGCACACCATGGAACGTACACTCAGTTCCGACCTTTTCCACGAAAACACCGCTACAACCGCAAAAGCTGCATGGCCTCTTCGCGCTTTCGCTAACCTGATGCTTTGGCAACGTCGCCTGTCCAGCCGCCACCAATTGGCCCGCCTGGATGCACGTCTGCTGGCTGACGCAGGTATCAGCGAATCGCAACGTTACGAAGAGCTGAGCAAGCCGTTCTGGCGCTAACTGGCGCACGCTGGTCCTGACCTCCCAAGGTCACTCACCAGCAACCCGAATTGCTTCATACAAGACCCGTCGCAGGTAACTGCCGACGGGTTTTGTCATTTCTGGAGTATCAAAAACTCTGACCATATTCCTTTGCCCCCCGTCCCGCAGCAAACACTGGACTGTAGGAGTGAGCTTGCACGCGATTGTCTAGTGGTCGACGAATGCATCGCTTGGACTGACGCTATCGCGAGCAAGGTGGAGCGCCACCCCGGTAACTCCTACAGGAAGAATTCCAAATCAGGCGGCCGCATTCTGGTGATGAGAACTGCGATCCAATTCGAGACATTGGATTGAGGTGAGCGCTTACGGACAGGGATCAAAGCTCTAGCGCCAGAGCGATACAGTTTCACAATTCCTAAAATCATCAAGTACAGTTTGTTATAAATCCCCTGATCTTCACTCCGCCACTTACCCAACTAACTCCATGCGCGTCAGTGCTAAAAAGCCAGAACCACCACGCATGGATACGCGCATGACCCATTCTCCACCCAGCCAGCCTTCAAGCTTTGGCGCCTTCTGCATCGCAAGCCTGCTGCTTTCGGTCTCCTATGGCTCAACCTTCCTCCTGACGCTACTGATCAAATCCTTCGGCGGGGATGAGCGTTATGCGGGCCAGGTGATTTCCGTCGCGATGATCAGCACGATTGCAGCTGTGCTGGGCTCTGGGCATCTGACCGATAAATGGGGGCCTGCGCGCTGTATAGCGTTGGGAGCGAGTTTTCTGGCGGCAGCCTCCTTAGGATTCGCAACTGCAGATAGCCTCGGCCCCTGGCTGATGATTTGCGCCCTGATGCTTGGCCTCGGTTGGGGAGTCTTTTATACCTTGGGGCCCATTATGGTCGCGGGTATGGTTGAACCCGCTCGCCGCAGCCACAGCTTTGCGTTGCTCTCGGGCAGCATGTTGACCGGTATAGGCTCCGGACCTTTGGCAGGGAAACTCGCGGGTTACTTCGGGCTGCCGATCCAGACCGCTTTTTTCTGTGCTTCGGCCATGGCGGTAGCAGGTGGACTGTATTTCTGGCGGACGGGACAACGCACGCACGCGAACGCCTCATCCGCAGATCGCGCACAGATCGGCCTGGACTCTGCGATCAAGGTCTTAACCTCCCGAGCGGCCTTCTCCATTCTGATGGTTGGGCTTGGCGGGGCGATTTTCGGCGGTCTGGGCAGCTTCCAGACCAGCTACGCCTCCAGCCTGGGACTTGATTACTCGGTATTTTTCATCTGCTTCATGGGTGCAGCCATCTGCTGCCGCTTGCTGATTGCGAGCTGGGTGGTCAAGCGCAACCCTTTTGCGGCGTCCTGCGTGCTAAGCGCCATCATGCTGATTGCCGTCGTCGGCTTTGGACAGTGGGTCCATGACAGCATCAGCTACGGCTTGGCGGCCGCCATGCTGGGCGTCGGTTATGGACTCAACTATTCAGTCATCAACGGGCTTGCTGCTAATGAAGCACCTTCCGGGCTCACAGCGCAGTCGTTACTGCTCTTCAGCCTGGCTTATTTTCTGGGCGTGTTTGGCTTTCCCTTCCTCGCAGGCAAACTCATCGTCCATGGCGGGGTCAATGGAATGCTGTTCAGCACCGGTTTGATTGCCCTACTGGTCTGGGTCATCAGCCTGGGCAGATGGCTCAACGACGCTCGGCTGGCCATTGCCCGCAGAGCCTAGGACACACTGTCTACAGCGCTGCCATGCTAGGCTTGGACAGTCCCGTACGATCAGTTCTGTCACGGCCTTCACGAAACAGCCGGGCTGGCCCGCGTTTCTTACTATCGCTTTCTGTTCCACTGGAGTCCGATCATGTCCCGTCTTCGCCTGCTAGGTGCCGCTGTCCTGCTGACTGCTGCCACCGGCGCCAACGCCACTAGCTTTGTTGTCACAACAGATGCCATGGTGCGCACCGTTGATTCAACGACCAACGCTACTTCCGATGTCAGTTCTTCCTTCAGGGACGACAAGATTGTTCGTGAAGCTCGCGATGACGCCGCCACGTTTGTCGGCAGCGCCGGTGAAATCCGTGGTGCTCGCCTGGAAAATGCCTTCCAGCACATTCGCCAGATCGCGCCACAACTGCAAGCTTCCGATGCTCAACTGGCCCAAGCCATCCTGGCCATCTGACGTCGCGCTCCGACAGCCTGGGCAATCTTGCCCGGCTGTCGGGCTGGCTCTAGCCCGGCCATTGCGCTAGCCTTGCGGCTCGTTTTTGCAAGTGTTAGAGAGCCATGCGTTTACTGCCGCTGCTGTTCATCACCCCGATAACGTGCCTGCTCTGGACCGCACCGGCCCAGGCGCTGGATACCACCACGCAATCCCTGGTCATAACAGGCTACGTCACCAGCAAAGTGACGACAGCGCCCTTTGATAGAAAGCTGATTGTTGCGGCGCAGGATGACGCTGCGGCCTTTGTCGCCAGTGACGGCGAGCTGCTGGGAGCACGTCTGGAATCAGCACTAATAGCTCTGCGCCAGGCTGATCCAAAACTTAGTGTCAGCGACCTCGAACTCGCGCAAGCAATCCTCGTCCAATAGCCACTTCACCTCTTCTGCATTACTTGGAGACGTTCCATGCGTACCCCCCTGATTGCCGCCACACTGGGTCTGTTTTTGCTGGCTGACATCGCTCAAGCACAGACCGTCGTGCAGACCAGTAACATCATCGTGCGCGCTTTCGGTCGCACCATCGACTTCACGTCCGACACCACCACCTCGATCCGCGACTCCAAAATCGTGGTTCAGGCCAAAGACGACGCGGCCAGCTACGTGGCCAGCGGTGGCGATATTCACGGCGCACAACTCGACGCCGCATTCGACATGCTGCGCACCCGCCTGCCAGAAGCCCGCGGTGCAAGTGATCAAGTGCTCGCCGAAGCTATTCTCGCTCTGTGAGGCGCCTCTGCGTCTGGCTGCTGGCAGGCGCATTGTCTCTGCTTGGCACGTCCGCCTTCGCTGACTTGAGCCTGTCGCTGGATACCAGCGGCCTCAGCCCTGCGCAGCAAAAAGCTACCCAGACGCTACTGGATGAAGCCCTCAGCGCCCTCCCGCCCAGCTTCGTCAAGGATCTGGATCGGCGTGTTGACGTGCGCTGGTCCGCCGACATGCCTGCCAATGCTTATGGCCAGGCATCCGGACCGTATCGACTCGATCTCAATACCAACCTGCTTGCGGGCTTGACCGACGGCAGCGCCGCAACAAAAAAAACCAACCGCCCCCATGGCACCGTGCGCCGGGAAATGCTCGCCACCGTGCTGCACGAGCTGACTCACATTTATGACCGCGCGCGCCTGTGGTCACCGGCCCAACGCTCGATAATCTTCCAGTGCGGACGGCGCAGCAGCTCGCTGGGTAAAGTGGGCTTGCCTGATTACTGCCGAGGTCAGACTGACCGCCGCTTCACGTTGAGCGATGACCCGCGCCTGCTGGATCTGGCAGGCTGGCCACAATATGTCGGCCGCCGCGGTGATCGCGAAGAACACAATGGGCAGGTTGCACGCAGCCCCGACATCTACGAAACCACCAGCCCGCTGGAATTCGTTGCGGTCAACATGGAGTACTTTCTGCTCGACCCGGCCTACGTCTGCCGCCGCCCGGCGCTGTACGCCTACTACAAAGAACAATTCGGCTGGGCACCTGCGGCAAAAGACCAGTGCCCGTCCTTCTATCCGTACCTGAACGCGGGCAACGATTTCGGCCGTGAGCCACTGGGCAAACTCGACCCCGAGCGGGTGTATGAGGTGGATTACCTGCTGGCCGAAGCCAACCAGAACATGATGAGCCGCTGGGGCCACAGCATGTTGCGGCTGGTCATCTGCAAGCCCGGCCGTCCACGTGGCCCCGACTGTCGTCTCGATCTGGACCAACATCTGGTGCTGTCCTATCGCGCCTTTGTTGGAGATGTTCAGCTGTCCAGTTGGGATGGTTTGATGGGCGCCTACCCGTCGCGGCTGTTCGTGCTGCCGCTGGCACAGGTGATCGACGAATACACCAAGACCGAACTGCGCAGCCTCGCCTCCGTACCGCTGAAACTGTCCCGCCCGGAAATCGAAGGCCTGGTACAGCACGCCGCTGAAATGCACTGGAGTTACGACGGCAGCTACTTCTTCCTGTCCAATAACTGCGCGGTGGAGAACCTCAAACTGCTGCGCAGCGGCACCAACAATCCCAAGCTGGTCGACCTGGACAGCATCTTGCCCAATGGATTGCTTGAAGTACTGAAGGGACGTGGTCTGGCCGATACCAGCGTGCTGGACGACCCGAAGGAAGCCCTGCGTAGAGGCTACCGTTTCGACTCCTATCGCGACCGTTATCAGGCGATGTTCGACGTGCTGAGGAAGCACCTGCCGATCAAGCAGACCACCGTTGAAGAATGGATGTCGCTGTCTGCCGAAGAGCGCAAACCCTGGCTGCCGCAAGCGGACTTACGCACCAGTGCGGCCATGTTGCTGCTTGAACAGGCCAGCCTGCGTCGGCAATTGTTGCTGGCTCAGGATGAGGTCAAACAACGCTACCTCAGCGCCCGCGAGCAGAAAGACGGCAGCGTCTCCAAAGCCACCGGCACCTTGCAGGAAATCCTCGCCAGCAGCGGCTTTCTCAGTCGCCCGGCTGAACTGCTCGACAGCGGCGGCTACGGCTTGCCGCAAACTGCAGAATGGAAACGCCTGGAAGACGAAAGCAGTCAGCGCCAGAAGCAACTACAACGACTGACCGGCGACCTGGACAAAGAAGTCCGTGCCCTGCTCGAACCCGAGCGCGCCAAGGAAATCGCCGCCAACGAAGCCAACCTCAAGCAGCTCAGTGAGCACCTGCGGGCATTGCACAAAGCCGGTGGCGGCCTGGAGCTGCCTTAAGCTTTGACCGGCTGCTTCTTCTTGCGTGGTTTCAGGTACTTCATCAAGCCCTGAAACCACATCACCAGACCGGCGTTGCCCTTGATCTGGATATCCTTGTCCTGAATGCCCTGCATGAAAGCCAGTTGCTTGTTTTTGGCTTGCAGGGTGGCGAAGCCGTAAGCGGCGTCCTTGAAGATAATGGCGAAGCCAGGCTCTGCGATAACACCCGAAGCACTGCTGACCCGCTGCCCACTGACCACAAAATGCCGAGCGACCTTGCCGTCAGCCGTTTGCAGCACGAAGGTCAATTCCTTACCGGCGAGCTGCTGTTGGAACGCCGGATTATTGCGACTGGCCCGCGCCATCAACAGGCCCAGCATCCAGAGTAGAAAACGAAATTTCATGGGCGTGACTCGCAAGGAATATGGGCGCGAGTGTAGCTGCTTGTTAGATGCTATTCAGCAGCAAATTCGAAGAAGATGGGTAACCTTTCGTGACTGATTGGTCATATTGAAGTCGCGTTATAACTAGAGAGATTTTATGTTTGCCCGCAAGTTTGATCCGACTCGCAGGACTGGCCGGGCGGCGTTCCTACGAAATTTGCGTAGATTTTGTGGGAGCTGGGCTTGCCCGCGATAAACGATGACGCGGTCTAAGGTCGAGTTAGTCCTATCGCGAGCAAGCTCGGCAACGATGCTGTCTCAAGGTCAGCCGCACGACGGGGGCTATAACTTGAAAACGCGTAACGCAGACAAGGCCATATAAAAAGCAAAAAGCCCCGACGCTTTGGCATCGGGGCTTTCTGTGAAACTCGATATCGGCCTTATCTTTAGCAATTTCTCGCACATCCTGCTCACTGGCTAGGGGAGGTTTTCACCTCCGATATCAACACCCCTCTCGGGTTCCGGTCCGTGCTGACGGGCAAACAATACTAAACATTGGGGTGTTCGCCCAGCAGAAAAGCCGGCTACAGCGGGCGTCTTTCGGCATAGCTCGAATCAACCAGCCGTCAGTGCCGAGTAGCTGTTCATCAAGTTACGATAGTTCGGGATACGCTGGGACAGCAGGTTACCTAAATCTTCGATATCGTTGCGCCAGTCGTTGTAGCTCACATGCTACCGAGCACCAGGTCATCGTCTGCGCGCACGCTTCCCCTTCAGTCGACGCGCCCTAATGGAAGTTGCCCCTTATCAACCTCAACCGCTCGAATATCAAACAGGTTGGATTGTGCAACCTCGAAGGCCCGGGCCATACCTGCTTTGACGCTGGCCTCAAGCCCGCCCTCAAGCATGCCATTGATACCCGCAGCGCTTACACCTCGATATTCACGCAGGACCTCAAGTAACTCATTGAACCCCCGCTCTTCGCTCATCAACTGGCTGGCCTGCACAACAACCCCCATAACGGCGCGTTGCGCCATCGCTGGCGACAGGCCGTGCTTGATCGCGTCGTTGTACAACGCCTGAGCGAGCAATGCAGGATACGAAGGCCCTGTGCCGGTCAGTGCAGTGAGGTAACTCAGGTCCCGTTCACTGAAGACTTCATCTGCCGAGCCGCAGGTTTCAAACAACTGCTGAATGTATTTTTTGCTTTGCGCATCCACCTGATCGTTGGCCAGCCATGGGGTGTAAGACTTGCGAATTTCAAGCGCAGCATTGGGCATCGCCCGGATGACACAACGGGCTTGGGTGAACAAACCGATGTCGGCAAGCGAGACGCCTGCAACCAGAGAAACCAGCAACTTGTCCTGCACGTCGATGCGCACGGCGCCTAAATCCTCCGGTCGCACGGAAAGAATCACGATGTCGCTTTGCAGTACCAGTTCCTGATTGTCTGCTGTGACGCGCACTCCGCTCAATGCGCCTTTGGGGTCACTAAACACCCCGGAACGGCTGGAAAGCATCAGCGCATCTGGCGACAGGAAGCCGGAATCCAGAAGTGCGGTTGCGATTGATCGCCCCAGCCACCCGGTGCCGCCGACGATACCAATAGTTGTCTGGGCCTTCATGATGTCCTCTGTCAGTTATGCATTTGAGTGAACGTAGCCCTTCAACGGCCCCACCATAACATCGCGGTAAATCCAGACTTGCAGTGGCAGCATGCAGCGCGCTGAATTGAATGACAGCGTTATAGGGTTTAACGTTCTTCCCAGCCCAAGCGACGACTACAGTCGCAGGAAATGTCTCTTTAACACGGCCTCAAATTGACCATGCCCGTTCCACTGCCCTCTTCATCACCGCCACGCGTTTCACTCACATCACGCCTTCGGGCACTCTGGCCAGCGCGCCAGGCTATCGATGCCCGGGAAAAATGGCGTGCCTGCTGCGGCGCGGCCCTCGGCATTCTGCTGGTCGCCGTGGCTGCCGCATTCTGGCTTGAAGGCGCACCGGCAAGCCAATACAGCTTGCTCGCAGTGGCCTTGGTTGCACCGCTGGGCGCAAGCGCCGTACTGGTTTTTGCATTGCCATCCAGCCCGTTGGCCCAACCCTGGTCGGTGCTGGGCGGCAACACGCTTTCCACTCTGGTCGGCATTGCCTGCGTAAAGTGGGTGCCCGACGCGACCCTCGCCGCCGCGCTCTCGGTCAGCCTGGCACTCGCCGTGATGTTCGCCTTGCGCTGCCTGCACCCGCCCGGCGGCGCAGCGGCCTTGTTGATGGTGCTGATTGGCTGTGACCGATTCGAGTTCGCGCTAAGTCCGGTGCTTATCGACTCCGCACTTTTGGTGGTCGCAGGGCTGATCTACAACAACCTGACCAGACGACCATGGCCGCACGTGCAGAAACCCGCCACCACAAACACTGCCAGCCGATTCAGTAACGCAGATATGGACGCCGCCCTCGCCCACTACAACCAAGTACTGGATGTCAGCCGCGACGACCTGCACGCCCTGCTTGAACAAGCCGAAGCCTCTGCTTACCAACGCAAGATGGGCGAACTGCGCTGCGCCGATGTGATGAGTACTCAGCCCATTTCGGCTCGGCAGGAAATGCCGCTGCGGGCAGCCTGGGCCTTGATGCGCAAACACAAGATTAAAGCGCTGCCGGTGATCGACAGACAGAATCACCTGATGGGCATTGTGACCGTGGCCGACTTCATGCAGCAGATTGATCTGGATGCCCATGAAGGCGTCGGCTGGCACCTGCGCGCACTGCTGCGACACTCCCGCAAAGATCAACCCGCCAATATCGTCGGACAAATCATGACCCGTAGCGTCCGCGTTGCCAGCTTCGATCGCTTGTTGATCGACCTCGTGCCCGTGTTCTCCGAGAACGGCCACCGGCACATCCCGATCATTGATGCGGAACGGCGTCTGGTGGGCATCATCACCCAGTCGGATTTGATTAAAGCGCTGTATACGGCGGTGCGCGCTTGATGCGACGTCATAACTTGTAGGAGCTGCCGAAGGCTGCGATTTGCGGTGAGTCAGGTAAAACTGATCGCAGCCTTCGGCAGCTCCTACAGGGGTATTGTCACTGTAGCTAATTGCACAAAGCCCGCTAAAAAGCGGGCTTTGTCTTTTGCTCACTACCATTCAAATCAACGAGCCGTCAGCGCCGAGTAGCTGTTCATCAAGTTGCGATAGTTCGGGATGCGCTGGGAAAGCAGGTTACCCAAACCTTCGATATCGTTGCGCCAGTCACGTTGCAGCTCACAAGCCACCGAGAACCAGTTCATCATCTGTGCGCCCGCTTGGGTCATGCGGTTCCATGAGGCTTGCTGCACGGTTGTATTAAACGTGCCGGAAGAGTCAGTCACCACAAACACATCAAACCCTTCAGCCAGTGCCGACAGCGTCGGGAACGCTACGCAAACATCCGTTACCACACCGGCAATGATCAGTTGCTTGCGGCCCGTCGCCTTGATCGCCTTGACGAAGTCTTCGTTGTCCCAAGCGTTGATCTGACCAGGGCGAGCGATGTATGGCGCGTCCGGGAACATCTCTTTCAACTCTGGGACCAACGGGCCATTCGGACCTTGTTCGAAGCTGGTAGTCAGGATGGTTGGCAGTTCGAAGAACTTGGCCACATCAGCCAAAGCAAGCACGTTGTTCTTGAACTCGTTCGGCGTGAAGTCCTGCACCAGCGAGATCAAACCAGTTTGGTGGTCGACCAGCAGAACTACAGCGTCGTCTTTGTTCAGGCGGTTGTAAGTGGCGTTAGTCATGATGAAGTCCTTTATCGAAGTGGGTAAGCAGTCAGTGGCGTCGTTCAACTTGAGGCCAGATTAATGGTCTTCGAATAAAGGATAAATCGGCTGAAAGGCGTTTTACTGTCAACCCATACGAGACAATTGTTCGATGCCTAAGCGTTCAATGAAGCAGCGGCTAGGAGGGATTGCTTACGCGGGCAAGAGCCCAGCGGATTGATAGCTTTCGATGAGAGCATCGAACAGCGAGATATCTGAACGGCTCCGCGCCAACAACTGCGCGCCCGAAACAGCAGCATAAATGGCTCGCGCGCGCCCTTCGACTTGCTCGGCGCTGACCAGACCTGCAGTCGTCAACGCTTTGCTCAACCATGCCACGTTGACATCGCCATAGACCTGAACCTCGATCTTCACCCCTTCCGGCAAATCGTCATATTCAGCGGCCATGAAACTGCACAGGCACAAGCGGTTATCGTTCGCGAGGGACTGACGAAAGATATCGGGATAGTGACGCAGCGAATCAGCCGCATCCGGCGCCTCGGCCAGCATGGCCTCCAGAGTCGCGGCAGTGTCTTCCCAGTAACGCCGGGCAACTGCGGCGCCCAGATCAGCCTTGCTCGGGAAGTGGTAATAGATACTCGCGCTCTTGATACCCACGACCTGCGCCAGATCACGGAAATTCAAGCCGCTGTAACCATGCGCCTGCGCAGCCTGTTTGGCAGCGGCCAGGATGGCTTCCCGATGGTTTGAGCTCACGTCACTGCCTCGTGGTTTCGTTGGCTGGGCATCTTAAGCGACTAAAGGCCTTGACCGAGATAATATTAGCGCATAAATTCCACCTACCAACTGATAGGTAGACAGGAATTTCCCATGACTTCCAACGCGTCAACATTCGACCCAAGCACCCTGCCCATGATGAAAATCTATGACTGGCACACCGGCCCTTACCCGGCGCGCGTGCGTATCGCCATTGCAGAAAAGAACCTGCAATCACGGGTTCAGTTTGAATCCGTTGACCTCTGGAAAGGCGAACACAAAAAAACCGATTTCCTCGCCAAGAACTATTCCGGCACCCTGCCCGTGCTTGAGCTGAACGACGGCACCCTCATCGCCGAATGCACCGCCATCACCGAGTACCTGGACAACCTGGACGGCAGCCCCAGCCTCACTGGCAATACGCCAAAGGAAAAAGGCGTGATCCACATGATGAGCAAGCGGGCCGAACTGGAACTACTCGACGCCGTCAGCGTTTACTTCCACCACGCCACACCGGGCCTCGGCTCAGACGTGGAGCTGTACCAGAACGCTGAATGGGGTTTTCGCCAACGGGACAAAGCCCTGCGCGGCATGCAGTACTTCGATTCAGTACTGCAAAAACAACCTTTCGTAGCCGGTGAAAGCTTCTCGATGGCCGACATCACCGTCATTGGCGGCCTGATCTTTGCCGGGCTGGTGGAGCTTGAAATCCCTGCGGAACACAAAGCGCTTAAGGCTTGGTACGCGAAAGTGCAGGAACGTCCGAGCGTGCAGAACCGGATTACGATGTCTGAGCCAGCAGCAGCGGTTGTTTAAATCGAAGTGACGTTGGATGACACATAAAAACGCCGCCCTTGAAAGGCGGCGTTTTTACGCGGGGGGCATCAGAAGGATACGTATTAGCGAATGCTGGTGATGCTGCCTTTGTTGCCTGTCACTTTCACGTCGACTTTTTTGAAGATGAAGTAGTCCTGAACATTCACTTCATAACGCGGTGCAACGATCAGATCGGCACCGGAAGATTTGACTGCCTTGTAAGCAGCTGCCGCTTTGGTCTGGGAGATCGGATCAGGAATCGGTAGACCCGCCAGAGCACCACCACCGCCGCCACCGTAAACAACGCCGTCAGCGAATTTCGTATCACCGCCGAAGCTCAGGAAGTTGAACAGGATGTTAGTGGAGGATTCGCCACTGATGGTCTCGCCGACCTTAACGTCTGCCTTCAGGTCGCTTTTGACAACGCCTTCCAGCGGCGCGCTCGGCTGACTCATGTTGTAGCTCACGCAGCCACTGGTGGTTGCAATCAAGGTCGCAACGGCAGCAGACATCCATAGCTTTTTCATTAACTATTTCCCGGTTAAATGTTTAGGAGTTGTAAACAGCGGCCGCACTTTAAGGGAAATAATTGGATAAAAATGTCAGAAAAATCCGTAGGTTATGTAGGTTTCAGGATTGGTTATGAGGGAAATTTCCGCGATCAAACAACATGGCTTATATCTTTCAAAATTGCATGTACCCGATTGGACGCGAGCAGAATGCATCGCGTAATTCCATCGCGCTGATGGTTCTTTTATTGGAGTCCAAAGCTAGCGCATGGCGCAAGGCTGGCCAGAAGCGAACAGGTAGATTGGGAGGCGCAGATAACGACCGCCAGAGCTGTTCGTCTCTCGCCTGAAGTGAAGACTTTTGACCATAGGGATGCTTGCCACTGGCAAGTTCATAAATAACGCAGGCCATGGCGTAAACATCAGTGCCGGTTGAAATCACACCATGACTTAACAGTTCCGGGGCGGCATAGCTGGGTGTCCAGGCGTCAAAGCGTTCACGGCCAAGACACGGCAAGCCGCTCAAGACACCATCGAACGTGCCTCCCAGCCCAAAATCAATCAACCGTGGCCCATTATCGGTAAGCATCATGTTCGCGGGTTTCAGGTCGCCATGTAGCACGCCACTTTCATGGCTATGGGCTAACGCATCAAGCAACGGAACCGCGACGGCCTTTATTTCAGCAGCGTTCAAGCCCGAAGGTTCTTCGCAAAGGAATTTGTCTAACCCGGTGCCTCGCAGAAGGTCTTGAGTGATGAAAGCCCGTCGACACGAAAGGTCTACCTCGAAAGCGCGCATACGGATGACGTAGGGATGGCAAAGATGTCGAGTCAGGGCAAACTCGCGGTACAACAAGACACCTGCGTCAGGTACTTCGACGAAGTCATCGTTCAGGAGTTTTATTGCAATGAAAGGATCTGGCTCGCCGAACTGCTCATGTAACAGGTCACGGGCGCGATAGACCACCCCCATACCGCCCGCGCCTATTATCTCCTCTAGTCGATAGCGACCACACAGTACATCAGGTAACTGTGTGCTGAACGCTTGCGAGGAAGCCTCCAGGTGAGGAGCAACACCAAGCCCACCCGCAAGGGCAAATAGGGTCAGCGCTCCAGCTTCCTGAGGCTTCAGGCCAGCGTCGACATATCTCGAGTCAGCGCTCATGTCCGAACCACCACCGCTGTAAGGTTATCGCTGGCTGGCCCTCGCAAAACGTGATCAAACAGAAGATCAACGGTCAGTCTGGGTGAGCGGTTGTTTAAAGCATTGCCCAATACCTGATGGTCAACTGCCTGATACAGCCCATCAGAGCACAGCACAAAAACGTCGCCACACCGCACATCAAGCTCAACGACTTCAAGGCTCAGGCCATCACCGCCGCCAACCGCTCGGGTAAGCGCATGAGCACCTGGGTGCTGTGCCGCCTCCCGAGAACACATGTGTTCGTCAGCAATTAACTTTTGAAGCAAGGAGTGATCACGCGTCAATTGGTACAAGCGCTGCTCGCGCCAAAGGTAGCAACGGCTATCGCCTGCCCATACGCACACAGCGCGCGGGCCTTCAATCAACAACGCAACTACCGTGCTTCCAATCACAGGAGCGGAATCGCCAGCGCGGGCGGCAACGCCCTTACCAAGACGATGATTCACCCCGCGCAAACACTCGCGGACAGCGAAAAGCCGATCGTCCAGGTCGGTGTATCGAGCGATTGCCGCGACACTGCTTACGATCAATTGACTCGCAAGATCGCCACACTGGTGCCCCCCCATCCCGTCGGCAACCACCCATAATCCATGCTCGGGAGAGTTGAGGTACGCATCTTCGTTACGCTCTCGCACCTTGCCTCGCTCGGTACGCCCGACACTTGCGCACGTGCGAGCCAAGACTGTCAAAGCTGCCCCGCAAGTCGAAAACGTCGAATCGCATTCATATCAAACGGGTTCGGTGATCGCTGGCTGGACAATAGGTAATTAACCCGCAGGCCGCCTACGTTGCCCTTCAAAACCAGCACGTCGCGCCCTCGTAGATATTCGGTTTGCATCAAATCGAACAGACGGAACAAAGACCATGGTCCTTTATTTTCCTCCAGCCCCACCGCTCGACCCGCGATCTTCTCCAGCACGAGACTGGAACGCCCATCATCAGCATCGGCAGGCCATCGGAAGGAGACCGGCATGATCGGGCCATGACGGTACTCCATTATCTGATCACCCAGACGGAACTCGGCGCGGCTAACATTCGGGTCGAGGGTGTAAGGCTCAAGTTTGAACTGCACTTGAGGCTCGTTGGGATTCTCCGCGAAGAATCCCCGGCGAATTACCTGGACCTGAGACATTTGCTCCAGAAAGACCCTGGACATCGGCAAACTACGACCATCAATACTGCGCAGTTTGTAGCCACCCGCATCACCACTGGTGAACGCCTTTATGTAACTGTCGAAGAATTTATCGGCAACCCCTTGTTCCTTGAAGAACTCCCTGAAGTCATTGAGCGCAACATCACTGGTGCTATGGGCGCTGAACGGATAGCGCTTGTCGATGGCCTTCCCGTAGAAACCATAAAGGTCGCTCTGATAACGCTGATTGAGGAACTGATACGCATCACTCAACACCAACGACCACGTGTCATCGGCCGCTGAGCTGAGCCAGCCATTTACCGGCTGCGGCAGGCGGCTGGATGCATTACGTAGTCCGCTCAGAACGTCTCTTTGACCGCTCATTCGGGCTTTAGCCCACTCATAAGCGCTTTGATCCTGCTGGCTGGAACGAGCAAGTCCCGACAACTGCACCTGCAACTCGTTAAGCAACTGCAAAACTGGCACCAGGTCAGTAGCGGGCCCGTTATTTTCATCCAGCAGCCGATGCAAAGGTTCAAAGCGCAGTTGCAGCGATTTCCTGGCAGTGTCAGGCGCAGCTTTAACGATGGCCTGACCGGCCAGTTTGGCGACGGCCGTGACCGCCAGACCTGGCGATCCTTTCTGAGCAGGCGCTATGGAAGCTAAAGCATCAGCGTTTTCGGCAAGTGTCTGAAAGCGAGTATTTGCACGGATCTCTGTCAGCAATTGCAGCAACGGTGAGTTGGCCGCCGTCAGGCTGGCCATCTGACTAGCGCCATCAGCAGGATAGGCAAAGGACTGCAATCCCACTTGAGCCACTGCCTCACTCCAGTGGTTGGCGTAGTCACGAAAATACAACTGCTCCAGCTCGACCATCAAGCGACGCAAATCCTGCTCGCTGATCTCGCTTCCTTCGCCAAGCACCCAATTGTCGCGCAGGATGCCGCTGACTAGAGCAGGGCCTTTCACGATAAAGCTCTGCTGATAACCTTGCTGCGTATAGAAACCTGGTATCTCGTAATCGGTGCCGGAAAATACGCTTCCTTGTGGCCCCAGATGCAGATTGAAGCGATAGTCCGGAAGGCTCCGCGCTTGATCCCGAAGTGCGCGATAAACCACGTTTGCCAAGGAGTCGCCGCGCAAAACCTGTCGCGCCTGGGTTACCAACGTGTCATTGAGCGGATAGCTGAAAGACCGAGCAAGCAAACGCTGCAGGTGCCCACTCAGACCCTTCTGCGCGACGATGTTACCGCTATAGCGTATTGACCAATCCGCCGACATCCACTCTTCGAGCCAGCCAGCATCCCGGTGCTCTCTCAAATTAAGCATCAGATACGCTCGCAAGCTCCCCATGAGCAGCTCACGGTCTTGCAGATTGGTCTGGATCTGGTTTTCAAGCCGTCTGGCAACTCGGGGTAAGAGCTGGTTTTCCAGTTCGTGCAGATAGGCGGCCTCCAAGACCGGATTGCTTCGGTCACCTTGGTAAAGGCCGTTGCGCTCCAATAGGGCTATACCTTCTCTGGACGGAAATACCTGGCTTGCTGCATAGCTGGTATCGAGAATGTTCAAGGATGCTTTTTCATCATCCTCCGACTGCAGACGGGAGCGCTGCTGGGTCAGTTGAACGGCGAACTCGCGCACGCTTTCCAGTCGATCATGATTGGCAGAAAAACTGGTCGCCCAAGCGAGCGTGAACACACTCAATACCACCAGCGCGCAACCATAAAGCGCGCGGTGCCACCAATGAATGCGGCGGGTTTCACGCTTGTCGAGCCCCGCCAGCTCAGCCTCTGGGAAAATCACCCTGCTCAATAGATGGTGAATGAAGCGTGCACCTCCAGAACGAAAGGTGGGCAGTATTTTGCTGGACATGCCGGTTTCGGCACCAATAGACGCGGTGTCTTTATCCAGAAGTTGTGCAAGGTGCGGCGCACTGGTCAGATAAAACCCGCGTAGTTGAACTGGACGCTGGTAACGGCTCCCTGTAAATGCCATATCAACAAACAGGCACAGGCGCTCGCCCAGTTTTGCGAGTTGGTTAGGGAAATCCAGAATCAGGCCACGACGGGCAATATCGCGCTCGACATGCATGCGAGTAACAACCTGGCTGTTGAGTCGCTGCAGCAGAGCATCAAACTCCTCGCGCAAGACAAGTACGTCAGTGCCGTTCTGCCCCTTTCGGAAACTGGTGCCCAAAACCTGCTCGCTTTCCTCACGGGAAAGCTGGTCAAAAAACGCATCGAAGCCGACGACCTGATCAGACTTGGCGAGCACCAGATAAACCGGCACATTCACATGCAGGCGTTGGTGAATCTCCCGCAGACGTTCACGCACCTGACGCGCCAGACTGTCCAGACCTGCCTCGTCACCCTCTAGCGTTTTGATATCGATGGTCACCAAAACACCGTTCAGTGGCCGACCACGACGCCGTTTGCGCATTTGCCCTAGCAGGGTTGACCACGCCGCTCTGTCAATGTCGTTTTCCTGTGTCAGATAACGTCCTGCGGTATCAATCAACACAGCGTTATTCGCGAAGTACCAGTCGCAGAAGCGTGTCCCCTGGGTATCACGAGTCAGCTTGCGCTCGATCTTGTTGAGTGGAAAATCCAGACCAGAGAAGTCGAGCAAACTGGTCTTGCCGACACTCGCCGGCCCCATGACCAAGTACCAAGGCAGCTCATTACGCCACCGCTCACTGCGCCCGCTGTACAGGCTCGAGGTCTTCAGCGTTTGCACTGCGTCAATGAACCGCCCGCGCAATTCTTTATGTTCCTCGGTTATTTTTTCCTCTTGCTCCAGCCGCTGCAGCCCGGCGGTGCTTTCTTCTTCCTGTTTCTTGCTAATACTCCGGCGCCAACTGACGAGCACCATGAGCAATCCCCACAAGAGGAACAAAATACTGATGCTCAGCAAGCGGCTTGCCGCGGCCTCCCAGAATCGATTATCAGAAACAGCCAGCAAAGGTCCGAAGAACCAGACCAACAAAGCCATGCATAACACTGCAAGTAGCGACCACAGCCAAGCATTACCTAACCAGGCAGCCAGTTTTTTCAGAAAGTCTTTCATTACATGTCTCTACAACTGCGAGGGAGCCAAAGCTGGCGCGGGGGTTTGATAAGGCCGAAGCACGGCCTCTCTTTGCTCACCCAACACCCAGGCGAATCCTGAATAAAGGCCAGTCAGACTGATCAGGATGAAGATGGTCACTAACCACCAGGGCACAACGCGTACCAGACTCCGACGGCCGTCATTGAGGCCTTTCCAGTTCGGAGAAAGCTCACGCGACACATCACCTCGCAGCTTGCCAATTTGCCGATACAAGCCGTCCCGAATGCTTTCCAGCTCAATAGAGCCGCGGGGCTTGACCCGATACTTACCTTCAAAACCTAGCGACAAGCAGATGTACATAAGTTCGAGCAATGGCATGTACTTCTCGGGGCTCTGAACTACACGGTCGAGCAAATGAAAAAACTTTTCTCCGCCGAAAGTTTCATTGTGAAACTGGCTGAGCAGGCTCATTTTCGACCACTCACTTTTGCCCCCCCACACACTGGTGGTCACAGCTTCGTCGACGACCGTACACAGCACATAACGAGCGGCCTGGATCTGGCTGGTTTCGGCTCCTTTTTGCACGGCGGTTATATCGAACAGGCGGACGCATTCGCACAAACGCTGATTGAGTTCGGTCAGATCAAGCTTGGCTGCTTTGGTCTTGAATTGAATGACATGACCCAGAAGATCCGCAGCGGCGCTCACTAAAACGTTCAGGCTGACGCTGAATGAATGCGCGGGCTGCATGCGAGCGGCATACACCATACGGTCTTCCAGGTTTTCAAAACTCGGGGCCGAAGCAAGATCCGTCAATGCTTCTTTACCCTGCTGGCCTTGATCATGACTCAACAGCACAGTTCTTTTGGTATCTGTGTTTTCCATATCGCTCAGCTCCTTATGGCCCAGAAATTCAGCTTCAGATCAGCGAACTCACCAGAAACATGGAAGGCAAATCCGCCGGAACCTTCCAGCTGAGCCAGTTCTCGGGAGTGCAGCTCGAGGATGAAATAAGTCTTGTTGGCGTGATAAGGGATTTGCCGAGGGGCGACGGGAAGGGGTTTGACCCGAATGCCAGGCAGATGCAGGTTGACCAGATTGCGAATGCTTTCCACTGGTGCGATCTTGAGATGCGCAGGCAGTCGCATGCGCAGCTCTTCACTATCGCAAGAGGCGCTGGCAGCCAGAACGAACGTTGCCGCCCCCAGCATTGAGCGATCCGTCAGAGTAGCCACGAAAATATCGTACTGACGCTCCTGAAGAGGCAGCTCCACAGCATGCTGCTCCAGCACCATCGACAACATTTGGCGAATCGGCGTCATCAGCAAGCGTAGGCTCCTACCCTGCTCGCAGTGCTCGTAAAAGGTTTCAAGTTGCGGCCGCTTGAGGTCGGTGGCAAAGGTCGCCAACTCCCCCAGCATTTCCAGCAGGACGCTATACAGCTCTTCAGGATGAAGTTGTGGCTGACTGCGAAGATGCCTCAACACCAGCTCCGTCCTGTTGATCAATTGCAGCATCATGAAGTCGCCAACTTCAGCGGCACCACCTCTGCCACTAGCTTGAATACGGTCGGCGATTTTTCCCCCTCTATGCGCAAGCAGCGCAATCACCTCATTGAGGCAGGACGCCAGGTATTCACTGGCATGGGCGTAAAGAACCGTAGGGGAAAAATCACTGTTGAGTGTGATACCACCGTTGGTTGTGATATCCATCAACTCACAAAGCTTGAGTTTCACATAAGGCTGATCTGCCAACTGGTCGCCTGTCAGCAATCGCAAGTCCGGCTTGGCGCAGCTGACCTTGGCAGCAGAGTCACTGCCTGCATTGGAGTCAAATATCTCCGTTTCATACGTTACATAGCGGGCCAATACATCCACATGTTCATCGCGTCTCGCCTCGATGTTACTGCCCGTCGATAAAGGTAATGCCAGGTACACAGAGACATTGGCGCTGTCAGCCGGGATGTCCAGCATCAACGGTTTTCTGTTTTTACCTAAATCAAAAAAACTGCCGTCCGGCAGTACACCTGAGGCTTGGGTAACTACCAACTTGCTCATTTTGAAGTACTGCGGATCAATCATTAACTCAAAGAAGCCCCACGCATTGCGCTGGAGCAGTCGTGTCTGAGTCTTGATCCTGTCTTCAAAGTAACGGTCGTTCTGCTGTAAATGCTGGGGCCGAAGCAGCATGCCCTCTTGCCAAATGACCTTATGAATACTCATTGGCGGTCCGCCTGGATAAATGCGGCATCGCCATCATGAATACCCGAATGATCCAGAGTCAGATGCGTACGATTTGTCTCACCCGGCACCAGTTGAATGACATATCGCCATTTTGTTTCCGGCAGATCTCGGTAGGCGGCCAGTACGCCTATGTAGCGACTGCCCTCCCGAACATGCAGCTTGAGTTGCAACTGCTCACCGGGGCGAAGCTCAAGCTCTTCACCTGCAATCAAGTCGGGCGCTAAAACTACTTTTGGCTGCTCATAGAGGCTGAAAAAATCTACCGTATTGAACAGCACGGGATTTTTAAGCTCCATCAATCGCAAAACGATCGGCGAGGGGCGACCATTGATATCGGGATTAAGCTGCTCGCTGGCCGCAAGCTGCAGCTCAAGGCGGGTTTGGGTCGAATACGGCGAAAATGCCGTGCAGCCCGTCACCAGCAAGGTAATCGCCAGTACGGCCAAGGCTCTGATTTTCAACATTTGGGGTTCCTTAGTATTCGGTATGCAAGGTCGCTATCAAGCGCACCTGCTCCTCATAGGCTTGAGCAAAATCGCGCGCCAACAAGCGCTCGCTCCAGTCATCGTCCTGGCACAACATGTGGTGGTAGCGCTCAAACGCCTTCCATCGGGCGGCGTTGGTATGGAATAAGCGGCTGCGCATGTCGCGTTCGAAACGCAACGCCAAATGTTGCGGAGAGAAATGAGCCAAAGCGCCGTGCAGCGCCTTGCGACTGGCAGCGAGTAGCGCCACCTGATGCGCCTGGATATCTCGAAAAGCGCGAGCGACTGCCTGATCACCGGGCAGTTGCCCTGCTCTCTGCGCTTGTAGAAGAAGACCAATGGCTTCACTGGCATCTCCTGCATATTTGAGCGGGTTGTTACCGCCGTGTTGGGCCATGCTCAAGGTCAAGCGCAGCTCGTTTTTCAAATCGTTACGAGTCCGTAAGGTCTGTTGGAGGCCACCAATACTTTGCTTAAGCAGTGCGGCAGAATTGATGGCTAATGCCTCGCGCTGACCTTGGTCCAGAGTCAATAAGTCAATGCCAATCGCAGCCCCGAAACGCATCCAGAAATCATCGCTTTGAGTCTCCCTTTGAACAGGCTCGATGGTCGCCGCTGGCTGCGGCTCGGGAACCAGTTCGGGAAGCAAAAGGCTCTGTCGATCAGCGGATCCGTAGTCGACTCCTTGTTCACTCGCTTGCTGAGATGCGTAAGTCGGCAGTAGCTCATCAAAGCCCAAATCCAGGCCGACCTGCTGACCGACCTCCCTGAGCAGGTCCAGATTCAAAAATGAATCATCCGGAATAACAGTGCCCTCAATAGAGGTCGATCCCAGATGACCCACAAACCCTGCAGCGCTTTTGATCAGTCGAGCATGAATCTCGAATTTGCCCAGACGATAGCGGCTGCCGTGTTCGATAAGGTGCGTTTCCCCTCGACGCAGGTTTTGGTGCAGACGCTGACCGCTCTGCAGGACTTGCGTCCCATTCGTACTCAGGTCAGTCAGAAAAAACTCACCGTCACTGAACGTGATTTTTGCATGCTCACTGGACACGTGGGCCTGATTGTCAACGATGACCCAGTCACAGCTTTCAGCACGACCAATCAGCCCACCCGCTTGCTTGAAGGTCTTGGACGCCTGTTGATCTTGCGCAGGCAGTTCGGCACCCACGAGTTCGAATATCAATTCCATAGGAATCTCCTTGCAGTCAGTTGCCGCGATTAACCGCTAGAGGCTCGCCCAAGGGTCGATACTCGTGATCGCTGAATCGATAGTGGCCAGAACAGCCCGACAGACCGAGCACAAAGAACAGGCACAGCGCAATCGCGTGCTGGGGTCGTACAGACATCGAGGTTTTCCCTGATAGCGATGTGAAGACAGCCACCGATAAAAGCGACTGCCGGATAAAAAGTGGATAGTTTTCTAAGCTGCTTTGTGGCTTTTCAGGTGAACTCGCAGACGATACGAACCCCGTCCAGCGTGGCGTGTATTTGGGATACAGGCTGACCTTCAGCCATTGCTGTCAGCAGGCGATCTGCAATGAGCGGCATGACATGCAGCTCAATCAGGTGGTCAATAAGCCTCGCGCCGCTTTCCCCCTGAACACAGCGATCCGCCAGGTGATCCAGCAGCTCGTTACCACTGGTGAACACCAGCCCACGACTGCTCAAGCGCTCGCTGAGCCGCTGTAACTTCAGCTCGACCAACTCACGCATTACTGGACCGCCCACAGGGTAGTAGGGGACTACTCGCATGCGCGCCAACAATGCAGGTTTGAAGTGCTTGCTCAGCACCGGCCGAATAGACTCTTCCAATTGCTCGGCACAGGGCCGATTGCCATTCATGCACAAGGCATCAATACGTTCGCTGCCCAAATTGGAAGTCATCAAAATCAAGGTGTTGCGAAAGTCAATTTCACGCCCCTCGCCATCGTTGGCGATACCCTTGTCGAAAATCTGATAGAACAGATTCAATACGTCCGGGTCGGCCTTCTCTACCTCATCAAGTAGCACCACCGAGTAAGGCTTTTGCCTTACAGCTTCCGTGAGCATGCCGCCCTCCCCATATCCGACATATCCGGGAGGCGCGCCGATGAGTCGTGAGACGGTGTGTTTTTCCTGAAACTCGGACATGTTGATGGTGGTCACGAAGCGCTCGCCGCCATACAGAAGATCGGCCAGCGCCAAACCTGTTTCTGTTTTGCCCACGCCGCTGGGGCCTACCAGCAGGAACACACCAGCAGGTGCGTCAGGTTTGTTCAGGCCTGCGGCAGTAGCGCGCATGGCTCGATCGAGGGCCTGCACGGCTTGTTCCTGTCCGCGAATGCGTTGCCGTAGATCGTCTGCGAAACTCGTGACCTTCGCATTGTGCTCCCGCGCCAGCTGCGTGAGTGGCACTCCTGTCCAGGCACTCACCACCTCTGCGACCAGGCGCGGACAAACTTCATGACTGACGAGTCGCTCGACTGACTGCGCCTTGGTCAACGCCTGCTGGGTCTCAAGCAACTGCACGTCCAGCTCGTCGAGACTTCGCTCAACGGCCGTAGCGTCTGTGACCCGCTCGCTGTCGTCATCGAGGGTGCAGGCCAGCGCTCGCTGCTTGCGCAAATCAAGCAATCGCGCCGCAAGCTGCTGCTGTTCAAGCCAGCGCTGCTCCAATTCCAACAATTGACTTTGTTTCTGGCCAAGACTGACGCCAAGCGAATCCAGCGCCTTGATATCAACAGCAAGCCCGGCATCCATATCGCGACTCAAGGCTTTTTGTTCCCGCGCGCCCTCAGCTAACTGGCCGCGTAAACGCTCCAGACTCTCAGGCGCGGCGGCGAGGCTGATACGCACTCGAGCGCACGCGGTATCCAGAACATCAACGGCTTTGTCCGGCAGTTGACGCCCAGCCAGATAGCGCGCAGACAGCTCCGCCGCCGCAACAACAGCATCGTCACGCAGATAGACACCGTGACTCTGCTCATAGATGGGGGCAAGCCCCCGCAAAATAGTAATCGCGTCACTAACGGTGGGCTCATTTAGTTTCACTGGCTGAAAGCGTCGCGCTAAAGCCGGATCTTTCTCGAAGTATTTCTTGTATTCCACCCAGGTAGTCGCGGCGATCGTACACAGCTCTCCACGGGCAAGCGCCGGCTTGAGAAGATTGGCAGCGTCCGAGCCACCCGCCTGCCCACCAGCACCTATAAGGGTGTGGGCCTCATCAATGAACAATATGACTGGTACAGGCGAACCCTTCACTTCGTCTATGACGCCTTTGAGCCGTCTTTCGAACTCACCCTTGACGCTTGCACCTGCCTGTAGCAAGCCCATGTCCAGCGACAGTAATTCAACACCCTCGAGAGCATGCGGTACTTCACCGCTAGCAATACGCAATGCCAAACCTTCAACTACAGCTGTTTTGCCGACACCCGCCTCCCCTACGACGATAGGATTGTTCTTGCGTCGCCGGGCAAGAATGTCGACCATCTGCCGAATAGCGTCATCCCGACACAACACCGGATCCAGCTTTCCGTCTCGCGCTTGTTGCGTGAGGTTGTGTGTGAATCGGTTGAGTAGCGATTCATCCCTGGAAGACTTCGCAGCAGAAATAGAGTCAGGTTTTTCCGACAGCGCAAAATCTCGCAGGCGCTCGCCATCAAGTCTCCCCAGCAGGACGTAGTAACGACTGCCCGCGTAGCGAATCGGGTTGCGTAGCAAAGCCAGAATCAGCGCCGCCTGATCAACCTGACCCTGCCCAAGCTCGAGCGTCGCGACCAGCAACGAGTCTTGTAGCCACTGCACCAGCTCAGGAGCGAACACCGGATTGCGCGACGCACCGTCTTCACACTTTGGCTGTAGCGCAGCCACAAGCTCTCCGCAATCAACCTCAGCATCCATAAGTGCGCGACTTAACAGACTTTGGGATCGATCGAGCAGTGCCAGCAAAAGGTCTTCGACCAGAATTTTGCTACCGCCTCTGGCTACGCAACGTTCGGCACCAGCCTCCAGATCGCGCCGCGTATCAGCGTCCAATGCCTGAATGAGTTGCTGTAGGTCCACGTTGATCATTTATCAATCCTTATGAGGTTACTGCCCAGTGTTACAACGCCGTCGGCATCTTCTCGCCCGAGCCAGGTTGTCCAGCCGAGGCGACAATCGCCTTGATCGCCAAGACGCAGATCCCGAATGTCTTCCTGGCGTAGCGCCAGGCGAATGTCGTAGCTCAGAGGGTCGCGCAAGCTGAAGCGGACCAACGCGCCGAGGGGTTGGTAGCCTGTTCCGATGGGCAAAAACTCATGGAAGCGCTGCCAACTCAGTTCACGGATGTGAATTCGGAATTTGCCGCTGCGGTCGTTTACTCGCTCACCGAGTACAAGGTCCTGCCCCATCAAGCTGTTCACCGCACCCAGTTGATTCAACTGATCTTGCAGAATGTCCACAGTGCGCGGCAGGCATTGCTCAATGCTTAATTCAAAGTGTTTGAAGTAGTAACGCAGCACGGCTTCAATCAAGGCAGCAGAGTGAGCCCGCAGACTGAGCAATCCCAGATAAGGTAAAAGGCGCTTCCAGTTAATGTCTCGCGCTTCGCGAATAGGGGTACCTGCCAGACCTATCAACGCAAATAGCCTCTGCGAAAAAGGATCGACGGCGCCCCTCTGAAAACTCGCTCGGTAGCGATACCGTTGCCAGATAGGCGTTATCAACCGATGCAGGCGGTGGTTCAAAAGATCGAGGAACATCCGCGTTGGATTGCCAGCATCGTTGTCCCCCAGCGACTGCTCTGCGTAAAACGCTGGTAAAGGAGAAGCGGATCCTGATAACCCCAGCAGGTTTAAACGTATACGCGCCCGTAAATGCCCGAGTTCATGGAAGTACTCCACACGATCGATGTCGCTACCGGGAAAACCCAAGCCAGGATTGGTCTGAAACTCGATCTGGTCATAAAGCTGATGCTCATTCAGGTCCGGATGCGCTTTGCGCAGTACGTCCAACGTCAGTAACACAGCCTGAAACACCGAATACTCACGTATCGCTTGAGTCATATCGTTCAAAGCAGGGGCTGCAGACCCATACGCGGTTGCCATGCGTATACCTCCCCAGTGACAGTTTTGACGCTAAGCTCATGAAAGGAATTGAGGCTTGCGTACAAGGCGAAAAACTCATTGAGTACCGAGGCGAAAAGGAACACCTCCCCTTCGCAGACAAATTGCTCGGCATCGACAATGAGCTCTGTACGCAGCCCTCGCAAAGGAAGTCCCTTGAACAGACGATCAACCGGTTCGTGGCGAATGGACTTAAGTCCAGCAAGCATTTTCTGGGTGACGTTTGCCGCGTTACGGTCGTAGTACTGCGCAAGATCATACGTTTCAAGAATGACCTTCAATGCATCAACATTTTCCAGTGAGAGATAGTTGAGCGACATATTGCTGATCAATTTCCAAAGGAAATTCTCACTAAGCGGTGGAGGATAATGAGCAGTACATGAAGTGATATTTCGAAAGCTGACGTTGCCGGGCGTGAGATCGCGAGCCACACAAATCTCTCCGGTCTTGAGGCGCACCGGTAAGTTCTGGTTGGTACATATCAATTCGATAGACAGCGCTTCTTGTTCATCAGAATGACGGAGATCAAAACTTAAATAGGTATCAAGACCGCCGTGCAATGTAGATGTACGCTGACGGATGCTGTAATGCGGACTTCCCTCAGGTACGTCAAAGCTGGGGTCATGTTTGAAGGACTCGAAAGGTACGTAGTGACGCTCACCAGCGACAGACTGCAAATGGCCGACAACACTTTCCACCGAGTAAACGCCACAGTGTTTACGTCCATCCGCTGATGGCAGCAGTAAATACTCATCCTGCTTCCCATCAAGCCTGATAGGGAGCGCATCCTGCGGAAATAAATTGACGATCGGCGTGCAATAGAGATGCACGTTATCCAAAGTCGGTTGTGATCGCTGGATGGCATTCTTTTGGATACCGAACCGTAGTTCAAAACCCTTGGCCTGCTCCAGTATGCAGTCTGGCAAAGTACTTAGAACATCAAGCCCGCTAATGTCCACGAACAGGAATTTATCCTGAAATGCGAAAAACTCTTGAAGGTATCGATACCCTCTAAAGGTATTCAATGGATAGGGAATCAGCCCTTCACACTCAGAAAAGCCCACAGGTTGAACGTCTAGCTTCGACAGGCTGACAGACAGGGTTTTATTGTCCAGGCCCCGATATGACTTACCCTCCGAGTCCAATGGGACAACATCAATAGTGGCCAGATTTCTCAACAGATTGAGGTACAGAGTCTGGCTGATGTAGCGTTCACCCGAAAAGTGCAGGCGCAGACGCTTAAGCTCCAGATCACCCAGGTGACCATCGCCTAAAACCTTTAACTGAAGGCTCAACAGCGCCCCGTCGCCGCTTGCCGAGTAATTCAAGGCAGCTAATTCAAGCGGCAGAACTTCCGTGACATAACAGGTTCGGAAGCGACAAATAACTCCATCAACAGGCTTACTGTCCACCGGTGTCTCGCGCTCAACTTGCATCGCCGGACCGGTTTGCTGCAGTGCGTCGAATTGTAAAATGCTGAACGATGGCAGCGGGCGCATATAGTTGGGCCACAGTAATTGCATGAGAGAGTGGGTCAGCTCAGGCCACTCATCATCGAGCTTTTGTCGTAAACGTCCCGTTAAAAAGGCCACACCCTCCAACAGACGCTCCACATCCGGGTCTCGCCCACTTTGTCCGAGAAAGGGTGCCAACGCAGGATTACGCTCAGCAAAAGTACGACCTGACTGTCGCAAGGCAGTGAGTTCGCTCTGGTAATAATCATTAAAAGACATCGTTGTACTTATCCCGGCACCGTCAAAAACGGCGCGCACAAAGCCATCAGCAACAAGTGCCGAGAAAGCGTTTAATCATGCTCTGTAACTTGCCAGCGTCTGAATAGACTTAGCGAGTTAATTAAAGATCTCTATTTGAGCGTTACATAATCATGACCTGTCCGGATCCATTCAATGCGGCAGAGAATCTGACGGCTCTTTTGATACCTGCCACATCCAGCATCCCTTCAATTGCGAAGAACAAGCGAAACGGATCGCTTTCACGCGGAATAGAGGTGACCTTCACGCTATTCAGACGCGGCTCATAGAATGCAATGAAACTCTCTATAGCCTGACGAGCTTGTGTAAGCGACTCATGCAAACTCAAGTTCATGTCATTTAAATCCGGGAGGCCATAGTCAGGCAGCGTTTGCACACTGCCTGCCCGGGTGCTGAGCATTTTTGCAAGATGGGCAGCCACCGAGGCAACGACGCTCTCCTCGTGCCCCATGCCGATACGTTCATCGCTATCACCCGCAAGGCGCTCGAAAAGGCTGCCGTATCCAGACATCACTCGATCACTCTTTATCCAGCTTGCCTACCAGAGACAAGGTGAAATCGGCCCCCATGTATTTGAAGTGCGGGCGCACATTCAGGCTAACCCGATACCAGCCTGGCTCACCTTCGACATCGCTGACGGCAATTTTTGCAGCACGCAACGGACGACGACCGCGTACATCGGCGCTTGGGTTTTCCTGATCCGCGATGTACTGACGAATCCACTTGTTCAACTCTTCCTCAAGGTCTGTGCGTTCTTTCCATGAGCCTAATTGTTCACGCTGCAAAACCTTCAGGTAGTGAGCAAGACGATTAATGATCATTAGATAAGGCAGTTGAGTTCCGAGCTTGTAATTGAACTCGGCGTGTTTACCTTCCTCACTCATCCCGAATGACTTTGTTTTCTGCGCAGAACTGGCCGAAAAGAATGCCGCGTTGTCACTGCCCTTGCGCATGGTCAGGGCTATGAAGCCCTCCTCTGCCAATTCGTATTCGCGACGGTCGGAAACCAACACCTCAGTAGGGATTTTGGTCTCGATTTCACCCATGCTCTGGAAGTGATGTAGAGGTAGATCTTCGACTGCTCCACCGCTCTGTGGCCCAATAATATTCGGGCACCACCGAAACTTGGCGAAGCTGTCGGTCAGTCGTGTTCCAAAGGCATAAGCCGTGTTTCCCCACAGATAATGCTCGTGACTGCTGGCAACATTTTCTTTGTAGACGAAGCTCTTGACTGGATTCTCTTCCGGATCGTAGGGGTTGCGCAGTAAAAAGCGCGGCATGGTTAAACCAAAATACCGAGAATCTTCCTGCTGACGGAAACTCTGCCATTTGGCGAACTGCGGCCCCTCAAAGTGATCCTTTAGCTCTTTCATATTAGGCAGCCCGGTGAAGCTTTCCAGACCGAAAAACTTCGGACCCGCTGCTGCAATGAAGGGGGCGTGGGCCATGCAGGCGACGCTGGAAACGTACTGCATGGTTTTAACGTCTGGAGAGCTCGGGGAGAAGAAGTAGTTAGCGATAATCGCGCCAACCGGCTGACCACCAAATTGCCCATACTCGGCTGAATACACGTGCTTGTAGAGACCCGACTGCATTACCTCAGGCGAGTCCTCAAAATCGTCCAGCAGGTCCTGCTTGGAGACATTAACTATCTCAACCTTGATGTTCTCGCGGAAGTTGGTACGGTCGACGAGCAACTGAAGACCGCGCCATGAAGCCTCCAACGCCTGAAAATCAGGGTGGTGCAGGATCTCGTCCATCTGGCGGCTGAGCTTGCCATCAATCTCTGCGATCATTCGGTCAACCATTGCCTTTTTAACGGGCTCTTGGCTGTTGTGCGGCTTGAGCAGCTCTTCGATGAAAGCAGCAACACCACGCTTCGCAATGTCGTAAGCGTCGTCATCCGGAGTCAGTTTTGTTTCGGCGATGATCTGATCGAGTATGCCGAACTCAGTGGTCACAGCGCTTTGTTGCTTTATTGCACGGGTACTCATAAGAGTGGCCTCTTTATCGATTACTAACTCAAGCGTCTTTCAGGGCTGGGGCTTCCAGACCTAATTCGCCGAGCACTCGACTGCGGGAGTCGTCATCTTCCAGAACGCTTTCAATCGCTTTGCGGAATGCCGGAGCATTGCCCAGCGGCCCCTTCAGGGCCATCAGTGCGTCGCGTAGTTCCATCAGCTTTTTCATTTCCGGTACGTGCTCGACCAGACTCGCGGGGTTGAAATCTTTCATCGAGTTGATACGTAAATCGATGGCCAGCTCCTGCGAGTCGTCCTCATCCTGCAATCGATTTGGCACGCTGAGAGTCAGGCCCAGCTTCTGATTGGCCAGCACCTCATCAAAGTTATTTTTGTCGATGTTGATCGGCTTACGATCCTCGACCTTGCGCTCATCCATCTGCTGGGTGAAGTCGCCCAACACCATCAGTTTCAGTGGCAGTTCAATTTCCTCCTGGGCGCTGCCGGTGGCAGGCTTGAAAGTAATATTGATCCGTTCTTTAGGGGCTACCGAGCCTTCTTTGGCCACAGCTTTTCTCCTTCACTGTTGAAGCCCTAGGGCTTATTCGAGCACCATCTCGATATCAAGGTGGCACAACCTGCGGTAAATCCCTTCTTTGCGCTCCCGAGCCTCGGGATCGGGTGGGAGCAGGCCATAACAAGCATGCAAAAGCTGCAAGACCTCCAATGCCAGACCCGGCTCCCAGAGATGCAACTCCGATCGCAATATTTGCTCGTCGAGAGCCTCCAGTTGCGCCTTCGCCACCTCGTATTTTTTGGCCTGATGGCACAAGCGGGCGAGGCTTAACTGCCAGAAGAACTTTTCTCTTCCACCTTGTGCGTTCTGAAAACCCGACTTGAGCTTCTGTATTGCAGCCCTGAGTCCGCCTTTACGCAAAGTGGAAGTAGCCTCTTGAAGCGCGATATCCCAAGCGGGCGAGTTATCTGTAACCAAAACTTGCTGCGCGCCACTTGCAGGCTCTAGATGGGGAATGACACAGGCAGCGATCCAGTCACGCGTTGCCGCATCCGCGAACTCAGTACAGTCGTGAAATCGCAATTCGGCGACACCCGGCAGCCGCTGGAGAAACAAAGCAAAATGGATCTCCAGCTCCCGCTTCGCTGCATCGGCGCCCAGAGCCTCCAGGCATTCCCAAACCAACCTCTGACCATCAAACCAGAAAGGTGCGCGGGCAATACTCGTTTCCACTTGAACCACCAGATCAGCGTATTGCCCTTGATCGAACTGCAACTGGTAGCTCTTGAGCTTGTCGCCTGGAACTCCATGAAGATCAGTAACCCGCTCGGGGTTGTGCTGCGGAATGCTGTTAATCGATAACCAGCTCAACGTTCGATTCAGACGTAACGCCCGAGGATCTGTGGCCTTCTGACGTAGCCACCAGTTGCATAGCAGCAGCGTGTTTTCCCGCTGGGCACGTAATGCTTGTTGTGCGTCCCTTTCGCTTTCGATGGAGGCGATACCGGTGAACCATTGAGTCGCCACCTGCTTAACCTGGGCCACGACTGTTTCCACGGGGCTCGACTGCGGTCGACTGTCGGTAGCACGCGTCACCATATTCGCCAGATGTCTGCGCAATGGCAGAATCAATGGAGCGTCTTCACCCAGATGCTTCCTTAACGCACTGTCCAGGACTTCAAGCTGCAGAATCAGTCGCTGAAACACCTCAAGCTGATCGCTGATCGGAATATTTGCACCAAGCGCTTTCTCAATCCGCGCGACCAACCAGTCGAGCGTCGCAGCACGCGTTCTGGATTTCCGAGGGAAGATAGCCAACCAGTGATTCGTACAAAAATCGCAGAGCATTTCCAGCCCCGAAACCAAACCGGCGAAAGACTGGGTCTGATACAACGCCCAGCTCAGCCAACATGCGACACGTAAATCCTTGGACATGCCCGCGAGCAGCGCCTCACTACCCTCCTGCACCCTCTGCCAGTCGATCTGAGCCGTATCATGTAACGCCAGCGGTTTTGAAAGCTCAGCCTCCAATGCTTCGAATTCGGAGGAATAACGAACATCTTCCCCAGCATAGTCATCTTCGGATACCGGGTTTTGGGCGAGCGCCAGATATCTGTGCGCAGCATTAGCTAAATACATAACTTTCAATTTTGGGAATGTAAAAAATCAGAGACAATGTCAATGTCATAAACTTACAAGCGGACACACGCAAGCAGACATGTTTAAAAATCAAACACCACGCAACCTAATAGACTCATTGCATAAACCGACCAAGATCATAAACCCGCCACTGGCAACAATACTATCCAGCAAATCATTACACAGCAAGATTAAATTATAATATTTCCATCGGCTACTTGCCTTACACGACATGACGAAACATCCTACAAACAAAATGAGAAGCAAACTACAGACCCGCACAAAAAACAAAAGTAAAGTTCGGCGGCTTTTTGATAACAGCAGTAAAGCCAATTAAAACCCTATAGTTATGATTTGCCAGGAGTGCACCGATGCCAACACCAGCGTATTTGTCCGTTGAGGGAACTACACAAGGGCTTATCACCTCCGGGACTTTCACCCAGGATTCAGTGGGGAATATCTATCAGGAAGGCCACGAGGATCAGATACTGGTTCAGGCATTTGATCATCACGTCATCATTCCTCGCGACCCCCAATCCGGTCAACCCACCGGGCAGCGGGTTCACAAACCGCTGATGATAACCAAGGTTTTCGACAAGTCTTCACCTTTACTGTTTACCGCACTGACAACTGGCGAACGTCTGACAAAGTGCCGCTTGGAGTGGTATCGAACGTCTGCAGAGGGTACTCAGGAGCACTATTTCACTATAGAACTGGAAGACGCAATTATCGTCGATATCAATTCAACGATGCCCAACTGCCAGGATCCAACCCAATCGCACTTCACTCACTTGGAAGATGTTTATTTTACCTATCGTAAAATAACATGGACTCATGAAGTGTCCGGTACTTCTGGTTCCGACGACTGGCGCGTACCTGTTGCGGCTTAACGGCTCTGCAATAAAACGGCACGACTCGCAAAGAGCGTAAAGCTCTGGCTGAAATTAAGTTTAGATCGTATAAATCTTCAACGCTGCGACGATTCAGTCGTCGCCGCAGCTCAAAAACAAACGGAGCATAAGCCCCGTTTGTTACACCCCCATCACTTAACCTTACTACTCAAACTACTCACCAAACTCTCCAACCGACCCACGCTACTGCGCAAGTTAGTAATCTCCTGCTGGAGGCTGCTGATCTCGCTGGAGCTTGAGGTGCCGTTCGACCCCGAGTTGCGCTGCATGTCGGCCAGCTGGCTTTGGAGTTTGCTGATGGTGCGGCTTTGCTCGTCCATCTTGCTTTTGAGGTCGGCTACATCGGCGGTGCTGGGTTGGGTGGTGGTGCCGTTGTTGCGTTTGAGCTCTTCGATCAAACGGCTTTGGGCTTTTACGGTTTCCTTGAGGGCGTTCAGCTCGCTGGCGTTTTGGCGGGAGTCTTCCTGCAGTTGCTGTACGCTGATCAAGGCTGACTCGAGGTCGCGCGACGAGTCGACGTCCGCGGACTCAGTGCGGCTGGCAACGGTGCTGCTTTGAGGGGCCGCGGCATTGGCGCTTGCATCGCCGGCGGCATGGGCCGGTGAGACAGCGAGGACACCGATCAACAATGCTGCGAACGAAAGGGGGGAATTCAAGAAAGCGGACTTACTAGTCATCACTAGGTTTTCCAAAAGAGGTGCAAATTTGGCACAGCGCTAAGACCGGTTTTTGTGGCTCAAGTTCTAGGCGCTGAAGCTCTGGGACAAACCTGGTAACGCATTAACGGGCCTGTTCGCGCAGATACTATGCCATCCGGCAGACGTTCACACGTCGTCACTTCCTGATACTCGGACTTCTTTGACGCAGCCCGCAGCGGCTGGTCGTTGTTCGAATGAATAGTGGAGTGATGTATGCGCAGATTGACCCTTCTCGGCACGCCGGTGCTGATATTCACCCTGGCAGCGTCTACGGCCCAAGCCTATGAGGCCGGGGATATTATTGTTCGGGCCGGTGCAGTGACGGTCGACCCACTGGGCAGCGGGTTCACAAACCGTTGATGATAACCAAGGTTTTCGAAAAGTCTTCGCCTTTGCTTTTTACCGCACTGACAACCGGCGAACGCCTGACAAAGTGCCGTCTGGAATGGTATCGAACGTCTGCAGAGGGTACCCAGGAGCACTATTTCACTATAGAACTGGAAGACGCAATTATCGTCGATATCAATTCAACGATGCCTAACTGCCAGGATCCAGCCCAATCGCACTTCACTCACCTGGAGGATGTTTATTTTACATATCGTAAAATAACATGGACTCATGAAGTATCCGGCACTTCTGGCTCCGATGACTGGCGTGTACCTGTTGCAGCTTAACGGCCCTGTAATCAAGCGGCCTGCCTCGTAAAGAGCGTACAGCTTGGCTGAAAAGAATTTTAGATCGGATAAATTCAACTCTGCGACTATTCATTAGTCGCCGCATCCCAAAAATAAACGGGGCAAAGCCCCGTTTATTACACCACTATCACTTAACCTTACTACTCAAACTGCTCACCTGACTTTCCAACCTGCCCACGCTACTACGCAGGTTACTGATGTCCTGCCGCAGGCTGCTTATATCGCTTGAGCTTGAGTTGCTGCTTGAACCCGAGCTGCGCTGGATATCACTCAGTTTGCTTTCCAGTTTGCTGATGCTGCGGTTCTGGTCTTCGACTTTGCTTTTCAGGCTCGACAGGTCGCTGGAGCTGGAGTTACTGCTTGAGCTTGATCCAGCGCTGCGCTTGAGGTCGTTGAGCTGGCTTTCCAGTTTGCTGATGGTACGGCTTTGCTCGTCCATCTTGCTCTTGAGGCCGGACACGTCAGCGTTGCTGGTTTGGGTGGTGGTGCCGTTGTTGCGTTTGAGTTCTTCGATCAAACGGGTCTGGGCTTTGACGGTTTCTTTGAGAGCGGCCAGCTCACTGGCGTTCTGGCGGGACTCTTTCTGCAATTGCTGGAGGCCGCCCAGGGTGAATTCGGTTTTGCGCAAGGTGTAGACGCCGGTTGGCTCGTAGTGGCTGGCAACTATGCCGTCCTGGGACGTGGCGTTATAGGAGCTTAAATCGACTGCGGCCTGAGCCTGTGAGAGCGCAAGGCTGCCCATCAAAAATGCTGCGAACCGGATTTTGGAACTCAAGAAAGCGGACTTACTAGTCATCACTAGGTTTTCCATAGAAAGTGCCGATATGGCACAAGGCTATGACCTATTTTTTTGGCGAAAGTTCGCAGCCTAGAGGCTTCGCGAGACAAACCTCGTAACGTTTTTTTGCCTATCACACAAAGGTGCTATGCCATCCGGCAGACGTTCACACGTCGTCACTTCCTGATACTCGGACTTCCTTGACGCAGCCCGCGGCGGCTGGTCGTTGTTCGAATGAATAGTGGAGTGATGTATGCGCAGATTGACCCTTCTTGGCACGCCGGTGCTGATATTCGCCCTGGCAGCGTCCACAGCCCAAGCCTATGAGGCCGGGGATATTATTGTCCGGGCCGGTGCAGTGACGGTCGACCCGCGAGAAAGCAGTTCCAGCGTGCGTGTGGATCGCGGAGGTCTGGCGGGTACGGATCTGGGTGGCAAGGCGGGTATGAACAGCGATACCCAGCTGGGTCTGAACTTCGCTTATATGATCACCAATCATTTGGGTATCGAACTGCTGGCGGCTACGCCGTTTGAACATGACGTGACGATCAAAGGCACTTCCGGTGGCATTGCGGACGGCAAGCTTGGCTCACTCAAGCATCTGCCGCCGACGCTGAGCCTGATTTACTACCCGCTGGACAATAAGTCAGCCTTTCAACCCTATGTGGGCGCCGGGATCAACTACACCTGGATCTACGACGAGAGCGTAGGCAGCAGCGCGAGTGCTGCCGGGTTCGATAACTTTCACGCCAGCAACTCATGGGGTTGGGCAGCGCAAGTCGGCGCGGACTACATGCTCACTGACCGCCTGATGATCAATGCGCAGATGCGTTACATCGATATTGAAACCGACGCCTATGTCAGCAACACCAACCTTGGGGTCCGGGCGAAGGTGAATGTCGACGTGGATCCGTTCGTTTACATGGTGGGGCTTGGCTACAAGTTCTGAGGCGGCAGACAGCGCGTGGCATGAATGACAACACAACAAAAAACGGGCACCCAACGCATGTTGGTGTGCCTGTTTTTTCACTGCTCGCCTCCCGCGAAGGCGTACAGCCGATGACTAGGGGTTGACGCTGTCTTTCAGGAATTTACCCGGCTTGAAGGCGACCGTGTTGCTGGCCTTGATCTTCACCGGCTCGCCGGTTTGTGGATTTTTGCCAGTGCGGGCACCGCGATGGCGTTGCAGGAAGGTGCCGAAGCCGACCAGGGTGACGCTGTCTTTGCGATGCAGTGCACCGGTGATTTCTTCCAGTACAGCATTGAGAACGCGATTGGCTTGCTCTTTGGTCAAGTCCGCCTTTTCAGCAATGGCGGCCGCTAGTTCTGGTTTACGCATATGAAGCCTCTTATACGGATTTTTGTTTTTATGTCCCGCGCCGCTCATGCAGAACGGTAGTCAGGTGACGCAACGGCTCTACGTTGCGGCAGACGGGAATGAGGATGGCATGCTGTTCTGGCGGACGCCAGTGGACGAATGGCCTATATAGGGCCAAAAATGTGGCTTATCCGACAGAACGGCCAGTATTTATGCCAACAGGGCGGGAAGCGCCTTATTCAGAGCGAGTTTTTCCATCACGGCGGCTCCGGTCAGCGCGTAGCCAAGGAGGTTGCCAGCAGAGTCGTGGCACAGAGCCTTGATGTCAGCGCCCTCGCCTTCAACGCTCCAGATAGCTTCAATGCCACGGGGCGGCGGCGACACAACGAGGGGGCATACCGGGGTTTTTACGGTAATCGGCATAGGGCCGTATTTAACAGCGGTCGTTGTGCCCGCAAGGGTTTGGGCCAAGGCGCGGGCGCAGCTCATCAGCGGCATGACGTACAGCAAATTCAAACCGTCGACTTCGGCACAGTCGCCTAACGCATAGATATTCGCATGGGAGGTTTTCAGCTCCCGGTCCACGACGATGCCGCGACCAATCTGCAAGCCTGCCGCCGCAGCGAGATCGACTCGTGGGCGCAAGCCGATGGCAGACACCACCACATCGCACTGAATGACTTGCCCATCGGACAGGTGCGCTTCAAGGCCATCAGCACTGCGTTGCAAGCGGGTCATCAGCGGGCCGAGGTGGAAACGCGCCCCAAGACTTTCCAGTCCTGCACGCACCGCAGCTGCGGCAGCAGGAGGCAGCAAGGTCGGCATCACTTGCTCGCAAGGTGCCACCAGGTCAACTTCGTAGCCACCCAGAATCAGGTCATTGGCGAACTCGCAGCCGATAAGACCGGCGCCGAGAATCAGTACCCGACGCTTACCCGCTGCTGCCGCGCGAAAACGGGCGTAATCCTCAAGGTCATTGATCGGGAATACGGCGTCGCTGGCGTCACCCTCAACGGGTACCCGAATGGTTTCGGCACCCCAGGCGAGGATCAGGTCGCGGTAGTAAACCGCCTCCTCGCCAATCCACAGGCGTTTGTGCCCTGGATCGATGCCGCTGATGCGGGTGTGGGTTCGCACTTCGGCCTTGAGTTGGTCGGCCATCGCACCGGGTTCAGCCATGCTCAGGCCATCGGCTTCCTTGTTCTTGCCAAAGCCGGTGGAGAGCATCGGTTTGGAGTAGGAGCGTCCGTCATCAGCGGTGATCAGCAGCAGCGGCGTTTCGCCATCGAGCTTGCGAAATTCCCGAGCGAGGTTGTAGCCCGCCAGGCCAGTGCCAACAATCACAACAGGTGCGTTCATACGTACTTCCAGACCAGAGATTAAAAAACCGGATCAGCCGATTTCGATCATTTCGAAATCCATTTTGCCTACGCCGCAGTCCGGGCATAGCCAGTCTTCGGGAACATCCTGCCATAGAGTGCCCGGCGCAATGCCGTCATCCGGCCAGCCGTCGGCTTCGTTGTAGATCAGGCCACAGACAATGCATTGCCACTTTTTCATCGTTATCTCTCATGTTTTCAGGCTAATTGGGGCGTACGTGGTCGTGAGGTGCCACGCTTGCGCCAAACTCAGGGCGTTTTGTACTGATCACGACGCTGACATGCAACCCCGGTGATCACTACAGGGCGTTACCGGTCGTCGGCCGGAGGGGGCAATCATGCTAAGCTCGCGGCCTCGATCAGCCTGAAAAATGCTTGCCGTGACTGAGCAAAATCCCCCTTCCCTCGCCGTGAACTGGCTTGAGCGCGAGTCGCTTGAGGCCACCGCCGAACCGTTGGTTCAAGCATGGCTGTTTCATCGGGACTCGTTGACCCGCCGTCTGACCGCATTGTCTTCCGACCATTTCAGTGTCACGCCGCTCGTCGAAGGCTGGCAAGCGCTGCGCGACGATGAGTGTGTTGCGCTGGATCTGCCTGAACAAAGCGTTGGCTGGGTGCGCGAGGTCTATTTGCGCGGGCATGGCGAGAAGTGGGTATTCGCCCGCAGCGTTGCGGCACGCAGCACGCTTCAGGAAAGCGGCCTGCACATGGATGAGCTGGGCACACGTTCACTGGGCGAGTTGTTGTTCTGTGATCCGGAATTTGATCGCGGCTCGCTGCAGGTCTGTCGTTATCCAGCGGCATGGCTGCCATTGGTAGATGCCGCCGAAGGCTTATGGGGACGACGCTCACGCTTTAGCCGCGGCCCTCTGAAAATACTGGTAGCCGAAGTCTTCCTGCCGACGCTCTGGCAGACGATTCGCACCGTGGAGCATTGCTGATGTACCTGACGCTACTCAGATCCCTTAATCGCCTGAATCCGCGCATCTGGGACTTCATCCAACTGATGCGTATTGATAAGCCGATTGGTATTTATCTATTACTGTGGCCGACGCTTTGGGCACTGTGGATTGCCGGTAAGGGTTCGCCGTCGCTGCTTAATATTGCGATTTTTGTGGTGGGTGTGTTCCTGATGCGTGCGGCGGGCTGCGTGATCAATGACTTCGCTGACCGCAAGGTCGATGGTCACGTCAAACGCACCGAACAGCGCCCGTTGGTCAGTGGCAAAGTCAGCTCAAAAGAAGCGCTGGTCCTGTTTGCAGTATTGGTGCTGGTGAGTTTCCTGCTGGTGCTGCTGACTAATCCGACAACCATCTGGCTGTCATTCGGCGGGCTGGCATTGGCAGCCTGTTATCCATTCATGAAGCGTTACACCTATTACCCGCAAGTGGTGCTGGGCGCGGCGTTTTCCTGGGGGATGCCGATGGCGTTCACCGCCGAAACCGGCAGTCTGCCCGCCGCCGCGTGGCTGCTGTACATCGCCAATCTGCTGTGGACGGTGGCTTACGACACTTATTACGCGATGGTCGACCGGGAAGACGATCTGAAGATCGGGGTGAAATCCACTGCCGTGCTGTTTGGCGATGCTGACCGGATCATCATTCTGACGCTGCAAGGGTTGGCGCTGGGCTGCCTGCTACTGGCCGGTGCGCGCTTTGAATTGGGAATGTTTTTCTACCTGGGTCTGCTGGTGGCAGCGGGATGTTTCGCCTGGGAGTTCTGGTCAACCCGCAATCGCGACCGTGACGCCTGTTTCAAGGCGTTCTTGCATAACCATTGGGCTGGGCTGGCGATCTTTATCGGGATTGTTGCGGATTACGCGTTGAATTAACGCGAGGCCTGTAGGAGCTGCCGGAGGCTGCGAAGCAATGTTTCAATCACACCGCAATTCGCAGCCTCCGGCAGCTCCTACAGAAAGTTCATCAGGTCAAGGTTTGACGATGTGCCAGGCGCCGCCTTTGCCATCGCCAGTGACGTCACCGACTTTCTTGTCATCTTTGTAGAAGTACAGCGGCTTGCCGCCATAGGCCCACTGTAATTTACCGTCGTCGCGCTTGATCTGAGTCCATTTGCCGGACGCTGCGGTGTTGGCTTTAGCCTCCAGTGGCGGCCAGTTGATTGCGCATGTGTCGTTACACGCGGACTTGCCAACTGAGTCCTTATCGAAGGTATAGAGCGTTTTACCGCTGTGGTCGGTGAGGTAGCCGTTGTCCCCTGTCATGCCAGGCTCAGCAGCCATAACCAGACTGGAAGACGCGATTGCCGCAGCCGCTATCAAGCCCATGAATGTCGATGAAATCTTGAGCATCGGTAGATCCTTTTCTTATGTGGAAACCGTTGTCGGACAAGACTGCACATTAGTCCTTAAATAACATGGCATGCTAGCCCCTACCGTGACTGTCACACGACTGCAATAATTCCGTTATCTAATGCGCCCCAAGACAGTTAAATGACAAGAGGTTCAAGCATGGTTGGCAGGAGCATTCTGATCGTTGACGACGAAGCGCCTATTCGCGAAATGATCGCCGTTGCATTGGAAATGGCCGGCTATGACTGCATGGAAGCAGAGAACTCTCAGCAAGCCCATGCCATCATCGTAGACCGCAAGCCGGACTTGATCCTGCTCGACTGGATGCTGCCCGGCACATCCGGCATCGAACTGGCCCGACGCCTGAAGCGTGATGAGCTGACCGGGGATATCCCGATCATCATGCTGACCGCCAAGGGCGAAGAGGACAACAAGATCCAGGGTCTTGAGGTCGGCGCTGACGATTACATCACCAAGCCGTTTTCACCTCGCGAACTGGTCGCACGCCTCAAGGCTGTGCTGCGCCGTGCAGGGCCTACCGATGGCGAAGCGCCTATCGAAGTGGGCGGTCTGCTGCTCGACCCGATCAGCCACCGCGTGACCATCGATGGCAAACCTGCCGAGATGGGCCCGACTGAATACCGTTTGCTGCAGTTCTTCATGACCCACCAGGAGCGCGCCTACACTCGCGGCCAATTGCTGGATCAAGTCTGGGGAGGCAATGTTTATGTCGAAGAGCGTACCGTTGATGTGCACATTCGTCGCCTGCGCAAAGCGCTCGGTGATGCGTATGAAAATCTGGTACAAACCGTGCGCGGCACGGGCTATCGCTTTTCTACTAAGAGCTGATGACCTGTTCGTAAACCGACAGCTTGAACAGATAGCCGCAAACAGGCAGCGCAACCGCCCGGTATGCGCTCGACATGGATGTACGTTTAATTGAATCAAAATTGGCATGGCACCCTGATCCGCCACATGCTGTTGCTGGTGACGGCCTGCCTCGTGGTCGGGCTGATCAGCGGCGAATATGGCTGGAGTCTGGCCATCGGTCTGGGGCTGTATCTGGCCTGGACCCTCAAACAACTCTTACGCCTGCACGAATGGCTCAGTAACCACCAGACCGACGAACCGCCGCCTGATGGTTACGGTTTGTGGGGCGAAGTCTTCGACAGCATCTATCACCTGCAACGTCGTGATCAGCGTGTACGCGGTCGGCTGCAAGCGGTGATCGACCGAGTGCAGGAATCCACCGCCGCCCTTAAGGACGCGGTGATCATGCTCGACAGCGAGGGCAACCTGGAGTGGTGGAACCGCGCCGCTGAAACCCTGATGGGCCTCAAAACCCCACAAGACAGCGGCCAGCCAGTGACCAATCTGGTGCGTCACCCGCGCTTCAAGGAGTACTTCGAGCAGGACAGTTTTGCCGAACCGCTGGAAATCCCCTCGCCGACCAATGACCGGTTGCGCATTCAACTGCTCATCACCCGCTACGGCAACAACGAGCACCTGATGCTGGTGCGCGACGTCACGCGTATTCATCAGCTGGAACAGATGCGCAAGGATTTCGTCGCCAACGTTTCCCACGAACTGCGCACGCCGCTGACGGTTATTTTCGGTTATCTGGAAACCTTGCTGGATAACGTCGAGGAAGTGAACCCGCGCTGGGTGCGCGCCTTGCAACAAATGCATCAGCAAGGCGGGCGCATGCAGACGCTGCTCAACGACCTGTTGCTGCTGGCCAAACTCGAAGCGACAGACTATCCGTCGGATAATCATCCGATCGTCGTCAGCACGTTACTCAAGACCATCACCAGTGATGCGCAGGCGTTGTCTGGCAACAAGAATCAGCAGATCGACCTGAATATCGAAACCGATACGCTACTAAAGGGCAGCGATACCGAACTGCGCAGCGCGTTTTCCAACCTGATTTTCAACGCCGTGAAGTACACCCCCGCCGAAGGCAAAATCCAGATTCGCTGGTGGGCCGATGAGCGCGGCGCGCACCTCAGCGTGCAGGATTCAGGGATCGGTATCGAAACCAAGCATTTGCCTCGCCTGACAGAACGCTTCTACCGCGTGGACTCCAGCCGCGCCTCCAATACCGGCGGAACGGGTCTGGGCCTGGCCATCGTCAAACATGTGCTGCTGCGCCATCGGGGAACACTGGAAATCAACAGCGTGCCGGGCAAAGGCAGCGTGTTTACCTGCCATTTTCCACCGATCCAGCTGGCCCAAGCCTAGCCTGCGACACCTCCGCCACTAGGCAAGCAGGCATTGAGCCGCTACATTGCGGCTCTTGTGCACCCAATATCGGTGCAGCAATAACCTATCTCGCTAAAACGGAACCCGTAAAACTCCATCATGGACCCTTCCCCTGGTTTTAACCTCGCTTCACTGTTCGCCGACTTCGGCATGATTCTCTTCGCAATGGTTCTGGTCCTGCTCAACGGATTTTTCGTTGCGGCAGAGTTCGCCATGGTCAAGCTGCGCTCAACCAAGGTTGAAGCCATTGCAGAAAAAAACGGCTGGCGCGGACACATCCTGCGCACTGTTCACAGTCAACTTGACGCTTATCTCTCCGCTTGCCAGCTGGGTATTACCCTGGCTTCGCTGGGATTGGGCTGGGTCGGTGAGCCAGCGTTCGCGCACTTGCTGGAGCCGCTGTTGGCAGCCATGGGCGTGGACTCGCCGGAAGTGATCAAAGGCGTGTCGTTCTTTACCGCCTTCTTCATCATTTCCTACCTGCACATCGTAATCGGCGAGCTGGCCCCCAAGTCCTGGGCGATCCGCAAACCGGAACTGTTGTCGCTGTGGACGGCGGTGCCGCTGTACCTGTTCTACTGGGCGATGTACCCGGCCATTTACCTGCTGAACGCCAGCGCCAACGCGATTCTGCGCATTGCAGGCCAAGGCGAGCCTGGTCCGCATCACGAACACAGCTACAGTCGTGAAGAGCTGAAACTGATTCTGCACTCCAGCCGTGGCCAGGATCCTAGCGATCAGGGTATGCGAGTACTCGCGTCCGCCGTGGAGATGGGCGAACTGGAAGTGGTCGACTGGGCCAACTCCCGGGAAGATCTGGTGACGCTTGATTTCAACGCGCCGCTCAAAGAAATCCTCGCCCTGTTCCGCCGTCACAAGTTCAGCCGCTATCCGGTATACGACGCTGATCGTGGCGAGTTTGTCGGTCTGTTGCACATCAAAGATTTGCTGCTGGAACTGGCGGCGCTGGACCACATCCCGGAATCCTTCAATCTGGCCGAACTGACGCGTCCGCTTGAGCGAGTGTCCAAGCACATGCCGCTGTCGCGCCTGCTTGAGCAGTTCCGTCAGGGTGGAGCGCACTTTGCGCTTGTGGAAGAAGCCGACGGCAAGATCATCGGCTACCTGACCATGGAAGACGTGCTCGAGGTGCTGGTCGGCGACATTCAGGACGAACACCGCAAGGTCGAGCGCGGCATCCTCGCTTATCAGCCGGGCAAACTGCTGGTGCGCGGCGATACTCCACTGTTCAAGGTCGAACGCCTGCTCGGCATTGATCTGGACCACGTGGAAGCCGAAACCTTGGCAGGCCTGATCTACGAAACCCTCAAACGGGTACCGGAAGTCGAGGAAGTCATGGAGTTCGAAGGGCTGCGGATCATCATCAAAAAGATGAAAGGTCCGAAAATCGTGTTGGCCAAGGTGGTCAAGATTGATTGATAAGCCGATTCAGTTACGCCGCTAAAAGTGCAAGTATTTTTTCACTTTATGATCTGGAGTGAAGGAATACTTACATGGCAATGAAAATAGCACCGTTGCTCCCTGCAACGGAAAAACAGTTAGCTGATCTTGGCGAGCGCCTGAAGCTCGCCCGCTTACGACGTAAAATTACTGCCAAACAGGCTGCAGAACGTGCCGGAATGTCTCAGATGACGCTCCGAGCGCTTGAGCGCGGATCTTCCGGCAGTACAATCGGCGCCTATTTAGCAGTGATGCAGGTCCTTGGACTAGAAAAAGACCTAAACAAACTCGCTGCCGAGGACCTACTCGGGCGACACCTGCAAGATGCAAATCTACTTGTAGCGAAGAAAAAAAGGCCTCGCCACAAAAAGAGCGAGCCAGCGTCTTCATCAGCAAAAAACTTACCTCCCGAAGATCGAACCGCTGAAAGGCCTACGGAATATCCAGCTGTAGATCAAAGCGAAGGCGGCTCAATCAGTAGTGATTCACTAGCAGCGTTGATACCGACTCGGATAAGGGCTGATACACAATGACCGCAGTGATCGGGGTATACGCCGACTGGGGCTTACCGGAGCGGAAGAGGTGCTGTCTAAAGCCGAGCTTTTAAAAGGCGCGCTGCGCCTGGATCTTCGACTGATATGTAGGTAATTATCTCGGTAAGATCGTAAATAGCGTGACTCAGTCAAACAAATGGCAGCATTACTTACCCAATCTCCGCTTGCGCTCAGCGGCTTCAATGATCACGTCCATTCTCGCCATCACTTCATCATGGGGTACGCCGGTTCCCGGACTATCCAGCGACCGCTGTACCTTTTCACGGAACCAGACATCATAGCTGTCGGCTTGCTCTTGGGTTTCGAACTCTGAAACGACTGGCGAAAGTAGGGCGCTCACGAGTAACTCCGGTTGGGACCGTTCAGAGCTTAGACCTGTCGCTGGAAGCTGTCTCGACCGTCCGAAAAATCGGAAAAAGCCTACGCTGACTCGTTCAGAGAAACTGTAGGCCTGAAAATCTTGTTGCCCGAGATAGTCAAAATTGGTTGATGAACCGAGACTCCCGTAGGACCGGCTTCAGCCGGGAGAGCATTATCCGCGACGTAGATATGCGGTGAATGTGAAGGCCCCCTCCCGGCTAAAGCCGGTCCTACGGGGCGCGCAGTACTCTCAATTCCCCCCCACCGCGAAATTAGGCAGGCTTTGCACCGGCTGTGCAAACTCGTAGGGGATGGACTCCAGCGCCAGGCCCACGTTGCGCTGGACGACGAAGTGCAGGTGCGGTCCGCTGCTGTTGCCGGTGTTGCCGGAGCGCGCCAATGCGCTGCCTACGATGACGTGCTGTCCTTCCTTGACGCTGACCGAGCCACGCATCAGGTGCAGGTAAACGCCCATGGTGCCGTCGTCATGCAGGATTCGCACGAAGTTGCCGGAAGGGTTTGAGCCTTTGCCGGTCTGGTCGTTTTCGATTTTGACGACCACACCACCTCGTGCCGCAATAATTGGCGTGCCTTCGGGCATGGCGATGTCCATGGCGTAGCGGCCTTTGGCTCCGAAATGGCTGTATTTGCCGTTTGGCCCCTGACTCAAGCGAAACGGCCCGCCCACCCACGGCAATGGATAGCGATACGCCAGACTCGTGCGCTGCGGATCACCGACGATTGAGCGCAGGCTGGTTTTGTAGCTCATCGGCTTGCCGCCGACTTTGGGACTCAGGACCGTGACCCGCTCATTGCCACGCGCAGGTATCGTGCGACGAATTGTCTGATCGGCGACGCCAAGAACGTTCTTCCCGCCGCTGATTTTCAGCTCGACCTCAACCGGCGCATACAGATCGTTGCGGACATAGAGGCTATCCACGCCTTTGTCTCGCTTGGTGCTCAGATGCACCTGACGCTCGATGTGCTCGACCATCCGATCCTTGAACACCACCACGGCGGCACCCGGTGTGGGGCGGTCGGTAAACGAGACCACGCCGTTGGCATCGGTGAATTTATAGATCGTCACCGCCCCGGCCGATTGCGCAGCCAGCAACAGAGCACACAGGATGAGTAAGCGCTCAAGCATGGGATGGGTCTGGGTTGTAAAGAAGATGAGGCAAGCCTAACAGCGATTCCTGCAAATGAGGACTCAGCTGTATCAATCGGCAATAGAGTGGACGTCAAGGAAACCGCGCCAGATGCGCGTGAGCGTCACCTCAAATCCAGTGGGAGCGAATTCATTCGCGAAGAGGCCAGTCCAGTAAAGCATCACTGAATGACACACCTCTTTCCCGAATGAGCTCACTCCTACAGGATCACAGGCAATCAAGCACCCGGTGAGAAGTGCTTCTGTGCAGTGCCGCGGGCGATCAGGCGGGAAATGTAATCCAGTTTCTGGGCATCCTGATCGGTGAAGCGGAAGGTTACTTGCAGCCACTCGCTGTCGGGCTTCTGCTCGAAGGCCACGATGGCGTGCAGATAACCGTTGAGCCGCGCCACTTCGTTGCTCTCGCCTTGCTCCAGATCGAGCACAGCCTGCTCAAGGATCTGTGGCAGGCTTTCGCTACGGCGGACCACCAGCAACGCTTCCTTGAGGGTCAGCGCCTTGATCACACTGCTGTGATTGCCGCTGGGCAGGCGCAATTGGCCCTGACCACGCCCTGCCGGCTCTTTTGCTGCTATTTGCTGCGGTACCGGTGGGGCCTTGGCAAGACCGCCGCCAAAACCAGGTGCAGAAGTTACTGCCGGGCTGGCCGCAGGACGAACGACCTCAGCCTTGCCGCCAGTCAGCGCGCTGAGCGAGTCATTGAGCGGCGAGTTCATGCGCGACGGAGCGGTGGACATCACAGCTTCGAGCTTGCCGACTTTGGCCAGGGCTTTCTTGACCTTGGTCAGCAGTTGTTCGTTGGTGAAGGGTTTGCCGACAAAATCGGTCACCCCGGCCTGAATCGCCTGAACCACGTTCTCTTTGTCACCACGGCTGGTGACCATGATGAAGGGAACGGTTTTCAGGTAATTGTCCTGTTCGCGGCACCAGGTCAGCAGCTCAAGGCCAGACATCTCCGGCATTTCCCAGTCGCACAGGATCAGGTCGAACTCTTCGCGGTTCAGGGTGACCTGAGCCTTGCGACCGTTGACGGCGTCCTCGGTGTGAATACCGGGAAAATAATTGCGCAGACCTTTCTTAACCAAATCGCGAATGAAAGTCGCGTCATCCACAATCAAAACACTGATCTTACTCATCGACGCTCCTGCGGGTGTGTCGCCACTGCTGGCGAACCGCGTTGATGCTGAACACACCCTATATTTCGGCAAGCATAGCGCTGGCTGATGGCCAAAGGCCAACCTGTTTGACGGCGCCAGGACATTTAATTCGCGGGCGGCTGGAAGTTCTTAAACCCGAGAACAAAAACGCCCAGCTGCGAGCTGGGCGTTTTTTCGCAGGCAATCTTACTTATCGTCAGATTTGTCCGGAACATTAGCGCTTTCGCTAGTGATCCCGTGCACCTCTTCTTTCATGCGCTTGAGGCCCATGTGCCGCACGTCGGTTCCGCGCACCAGGTAGATGACCAGCTCGGAAATATTCCGCGCGTGGTCGCCGATACGTTCCAGCGAACGCAGGACCCAGATCACATTGAGTACGCGGGAGATCGAACGCGGATCCTCCATCATGTAGGTCGCCAGCTCGCGCAGGGCCGTCTTGTATTCGCGGTCGATGATTTTGTCGTACTGCGCCACGGACAACGCCAGCTCGGCGTCGAAGCGGGCAAACGAATCCAGAGCATCGCGAACCATGTTGCGCACCTGATCGCCGATATGACGCACTTCGACGTAACCACGCGGCGATTCGCCTTCCTCGCACAACTGAATGGCACGACGAGCGATCTTGGTCGATTCATCACCGATGCGTTCCAGGTCGATCACCGACTTGGAAATGCTGATGATCAAACGCAGGTCGGAAGCCGCCGGCTGACGACGCGCCAGTATGCGCAGGCATTCTTCATCGATGTTGCGCTCCATCTGGTTGATGCGGTCGTCGACTTCACGAACGCGCTGGGCCAGACCGGAGTCCGCTTCGATCAAGGCAGTCACGGCATCGTTGACCTGCTTCTCGACCAAACCGCCCATCTCGAGCAGATGGCTGCGTACTTCTTCAAGCTCAGCGTTGAACTGTTGGGAGATGTGATGCGTGAGGCTGTCTTTATGAATCATGCTTGGTGTCCTTGGAACGTCCGGTTAAGTGCGAAAACGCAGCGGTGCTTCAGGGTTTGAGCAGGACCTAGCCGTAACGACCGGTGATGTAATCTTCAGTCTGTTTTTTAGCCGGGTTGGTGAACATCGTGTCCGTGTCACCGAACTCGACCAGTTTGCCCATGTACATAAACGCGGTGTAATCCGAAACCCGTGCCGCCTGCTGCATGTTGTGAGTAACGATCACAATGGTGTATTTGGATTTCAGTTCGTAGATCAGCTCTTCAACTTTCAACGTCGAAATTGGATCGAGCGCTGAACAGGGTTCGTCGAGCAGCAGGACTTCCGGCTCCACGGCGATGGTCCGGGCGATCACCAGACGTTGCTGCTGACCGCCGGAAAGCCCCAGCGCTGACTCATGCAGACGGTCTTTGACCTCGTCCCACAACGCTGCGGCCTTGAGTGCCCACTCGACAGCTTCATCGAGTACGCGCTTTTTGTTGATGCCCTGGATCCGCAAGCCATACACCACGTTTTCGTAGATGGTCTTGGGGAACGGGTTGGGCTTCTGAAACACCATGCCGACACGACGGCGCAATTCGGCGACGTCTTCACCTTTGGTGTAGATATCGTGGCCGTACAAATTGATTGCGCCTTTTACGCTGCAACCATCGACCAGGTCGTTCATGCGGTTGAACGTACGCAACAATGTCGACTTGCCGCAGCCGGACGGACCAATGAAGGCCGTCACACGCTGCTTCGGAATATTCAGGCTGACATCGAACAGCGCCTGCTTGTCACCATAAAACAGGTTCAGACCCGGCACTTCGATAGCCACGGTTTCGTCGGCCAGATGCAGGCCGGACTTGTTGCGCCCCAGGGCCGACATGTTGATGCCTCGTGCCGGGTTTTCATGCTGCATGGAATTGCTCCCTACGCTAACCAAATTCATTTGAACGTCGGTAAGAGCGAACTTGTTCGCGGGGCGTCGAACCTGACACACCGCCTCGCGAACAAGTTCGCTCCTACCAGCTCCTGGTTTGCCGCACGACAGCACGGCCACAGACCATCAACTGTCCAGCGCTTTGTATTTCTCGCGCAGGTGGTTACGAATAGCCACCGCCGACAGGTTAAGCAAGGCAATCACTAACACCAGCAACAGCGCCGTGGCGTAAACCAATGGTCGCGCCGCCTCGACGTTAGGGCTCTGGAAGCCCACGTCGTAAATATGGAACCCCAGGTGCATGATCTTCTGATCCAGATGCAGGTAAGGGTAGTTGCCATCCACCGGCAGCGACGGAGCCAGTTTGACCACGCCCACCAACATCAGCGGCGCAACCTCACCCGCTGCACGCGCCACCGCCAGAATCAGGCCGGTCATCATGGCCGGGCTCGCCATGGGCAGAACAATCTTCCACAGCGTCTCAGACTTTGTCGCACCCAACGCCAGCGAGCCTTCGCGGATGGTGCGCGGGATACGCGCCAGACCTTCTTCAGTCGCGACGATCACCACTGGCACGGCCAGCAATGCCAGCGTCAGCGACGCCCAGAGCAGGCCAGGCGTACCAAACGTCGGAGCAGGCAAGGCTTCGGGGAAGAACAGCTGATCCAGAGATCCGCCCAGTACATAGACAAAGAAGCCCAAACCGAACACACCGTAAACAATAGCCGGAACGCCCGCGAGGTTGTTCACTGCGATACGAATCAAGCGCGTGACCGGGCCTTGTCTGGCGTACTCACGCAGGTAAACCGCTGCCAGTACACCAAATGGCGTGACGATCACCGCCATGATCAGGGTCATCATCACCGTGCCGAAAATTGCCGGGAAAATCCCGCCTTCGGTGTTGGCTTCCCGCGGGTCTTCACTGAGGAATTCCCACAGCTTCTTGAAATAGAACCCGACTTTGGTGAGCGTGCCCATGCCGTTGGGCTGGTAAGCGTGGACGACTTTGCCCAGGCTGATTTCGACTTCTTTGCCGTTGGCGTCGCGCGCCGTAAGGCTGTCGCGATCAAACGCCTCGTGCAGCGAGGTCAGACGCTCTTCGATAACGGTGTAGCGACTGTCCAGTTCGGCACGTTCGCTGGCCATGTCGGCTTGAGCCTGCGCATCAAGCTTGCCATCCAGCTCCAGTTTGCGGGCCTGTAGACGCAACCGTTCGATACCGTGGTTGATCGCCCCGACGTCTTTCTTTTCAAGCTGATAGAGCTCGCGAGCCAGACCTTCGACACGCTTGATACGTTCTTGTAGCGTCGGCCAGGCCGCTTCGCCTTCAGCGACGACCTTGCCGCCTTCTTTGACGTTGACCAGATAACCGTAAAAATTGCCCCATTCGCGACGTTCAATCGTCATCAGCTCGGGCGGCAGGCTTTGGTTGGATATCCACTCGCCCACGACCCAGGTGAAATCGCTGGGGTTGACGTCACGATTGCCGACCTTGACCAGCTCACGGGTCATGAACTCCGGGCCATCTTCCGGTACCGGCAAACCCGCGCCTTTGAGGCGGGCGCGAGGGACTTGCTCTTGCTCGACGACTTCGCCGATCAGAACGTGTTTCTCTTGATTGGGCACATCGTATTGCGCGTACATCAGATCGGCCGGCCAGAAATGCCCCAGACCGCGCACGGCAATCACCGACAACAAGCCCAGCGTCATGATGACCGCAATGGATACCGCGCCCGCACTCATCCAGACGCCAGGGGCGCCGGTTTTAATCCAACTCTTGAGGGAGTTCTGTTTCACGAACTTCTACCTTCCTTAGAGAGACGAGTATTGCTTGCGCAGGCGCTGACGGATCAGCTCTGCGAGGGTGTTCATCACAAAGGTGAACATCAACAGCACCAGGGCTGCGAGGAACAACACTCGATAATGACTGCCACCCACTTCCGACTCAGGCATCTCCACAGCCACGTTGGCCGCCAGAGTGCGCATCCCCTCAAACAGGTTCATGTCCATGATCGGCGTATTGCCGGTGGCCATGAGCACGATCATCGTTTCGCCCACCGCACGGCCCATGCCGATCATCAGCGCCGAGAAAATCCCCGGGCTTGCGGTCAGGATGACCACGCGGGTCAGGGTCTGCCACGGCGTAGCGCCGAGTGCCAGCGAACCCAGCGTCAGACCGCGAGGCACACTGAACACCGCATCCTCGGCAATCGAGTAAATATTCGGAATAACGGCGAAGCCCATGGCAATGCCGACCACCAAGGCGTTGCGCTGGTCGTAGGTGATGCCCAGATCGTGGGAGATCCACATGCGCATGTCACCGCCGAAGAACCAGTTCTCCAGGTGCGGGCTCATGCTCAGTGAAAACCAGCCTACCAGCAGAACCACGGGCAACAGGATCGCGCTTTCCCAACCATCGGGAACCCGCAGGCGAATCGAGTCAGGCAAACGGCTCCAGGTAAAACCGGCGAGCAGAATGCCAATGGGCGTCAGCAGCATCAGACTGAACACACCCGGTAGATGACCTTCCAGATAGGGCGCCAGAAACAGCCCGGCGAAGAAGCCAAGGATCACCGTCGGCATGGCTTCCATCAGCTCGATTACCGGTTTGACCTTGCGGCGCATCCCGGGAGCCATGAAGTAAGCGGTATAGATCGCGGCGGCAACCGCCAGAGGCGCAGCCAGCAGCATGGCGTAAAACGCAGCCTTGAGCGTGCCATAGGTCAGCGGTGCCAGGCTCAGCTTGGGCTCGAAATCGCTATTGGAGGCGGTGGACTGCCAGACGTATTGAGGCGCATCGTAATTCTCGTACCAGACCTTGCCCCACAATGCGCTCCAGGACACTTCCGGATGCGGATTCTTCAAGCTCATCGGCCGCAACGCACCGCCCTGCTCTACCAGAATCTGATCCGCACGCGGTGACAGGGCAAAAATACCCGAACCGTCAGCGACTTTTTCGACCAACAACGTCCGGTGTGCAGTGCTATGGAAAACGCCGAGCTGACCCGAAGCGTCCAGTGCGATAAAGCCCTTGCGCCGTTGCTCAGCGGTGATCTGGGTAATCGGCGCCGCGCCCATCTTGAAGTCGCGAATGTGCATGAAGCGCTGTTCGCCATCGACGTCACGGGCCATGAACCACTGGGCCATGCCGCCTTTTGAGTTACCGATGATCAACGAAATGCCGCCCACCAGCTGGGTGCTGGCCGTGATCTCGGCATTGCCGTCTTCAAGCAGTTTGTAGCGGCCGTTGAGCGTGCGATCACGCAGACTGAACACGTCGGCCTGCGCACGACCATTGATCACATACAGCCATTGCTGGCGCGGATCGATGTAGATGGCTTTCACAACCTCGGACATCTGCGGCAACTCGATACGAGTTTGCTCGCTGGTCACCTCGCCGGTCATCATGTTTTCTTCTTTGGCCAGCGACAAAACATGCATTTGCTTGCCGGTGGTGCCTGCGATCAGGAGCTTCTCGCCATTGGCATTGATGCTCACATGCTCAACCGCCTGCCCCCCTTCATCCAGCACCAGCGGTGCTTCGCCATAAGGCCAGGTGATGGTCGGCGTGATGGTTTTATGGTTGTTCGGGTAGGTGATCAGGTAGCTGTGCCTGAACGCCAGGACTTGACCATTGGACAAGCCCAACGCAATTAGCGGCGTACCCGGCTGATCCTGACCAAGCGAAGCCACGCTCACGCCAGCAGGCAAAGGCAGGCTGACACGCTTGATTTCTGCACCGTCCGCGATGCCGAAAAACACGGCTTCGCCCTTGTCGGAAATACGCATTCCGACCTGGTTCTGCTCTTCCACAGTCAGCATTAGCGACTTGCCCGCGTCGTTCAGCCAGGCAGGCTTAAGAGCGTCTTCCTTGCTCAGGCTTGCGCCCTGAAACAACGGTGCAACCACATAGGCCAGGTAAAAGAAGATCAAGGTGATAGCCGCGAGCACGGCGAGGCCGCCAATGGCGACATACCAACGGGTCAGGCGGTCCTTGAAAGCGCGTATGCGGCGCCTGCGTTGCAGCTCAGGCGTATTGAAATCAATGCGCTTGGCAGGTGAATTCTGATTCATTGATGAATTGGCCAGATCATTCATGCGCACACCCTAGTCGCCCTGTATGACAAAAACATTACAGCGGGGTGACGCAAAAAAGCCCGCCACCTAGGATCATGGCAGCGAACTGTTCAGTTAACGGTGGGCCTGATTAGAACAGATCCCACCGCAACCCGGATTATTTTGCGGCTGCTTCCTGCAGGCCCAGATCGGTCAGAGCCTTGCTTACCACTCTCGGCGGCAGCGGAATGTAGCCGTCTTTCATGACCACTTCCTGCCCCTGCTTCGACAACACCAGCTTGATGAACTCTGCTTCCAGTGGGGCCAGCGGTTTGTTCGGAGCCTTGTTGACGTACACATACAGGAAGCGCGACAGCGGATAAGTGCCGTTCAAGGCGTTGGCCTCGTTGTCTTCAACGAACTCGCCACCTTCTTTTTTGGCTAGAGGGACGGTACGCACGCTGGACGTTTTATAACCAATGCCCGAGTAACCGATGCCATTGAGCGAGCTGCTGATGGAGCTGACGACCGAAGCCGAACCCGGCTGTTCGTTTACGTTAGCCTTGAAGTCGCCTTTGCACAGCGCTTCTTCCTTGAAGTAGCCATAGGTGCCGGACACCGAATTACGACCAAAAAGCTGAATCGGTTTGTTTGCCAAATCACCGGTTATACCCACATCACCCCAAGTCTTGGCGTCTGCCTTGGCACCGCACAGGCGGGTGACCGAGAAGATCGCGTCCACTTGCGCCATGGTCAACCCTTTGATCGGGTTGTCCTTGTGTACGAACACTGCCAGCGCATCGACTGCAACCGGGATAGCAGTGGGCTTGTAACCGTATTTCTGCTCGAATGCCGACAACTCGCCGTCTTTCATCTTGCGGCTCATCGGGCCGAGGTTGGCGGTGCCTTCGGTCAGTGCCGGTGGCGCAGTAGAGGAACCCGCTGCCTGAATCTGAATGTTCACGCTCGGGTATTCTTTCTTGTACGCCTCAGCCCACAGTGTCATGAGGTTGGCCAGGGTATCGGAGCCTACGCTGGACAAGTTGCCCGAAACACCCGACGTCTTTACGTACGGTTTGATCGCCGGATCAACAGCAGCAACCGCATTGGCAGTAGCGACGCCAGCGGCAACGAAAGTGAATGCGGTGATCAAACGTTTAAAAGTCATACCTTGCTCCGAGCGAGGTGAAGAAACAGGTCCGTTGGCCCGAGTATTGGCCTGACGCGTGACGACTCTATGACTTAATTGTGACAATTAAATGAAAGGCCGCCACCCTGTTCAGGAATGGCGGCCTTGAGTACCACGCGGCATGAAACGGAAGTCTTCAGGCTCGAGCGATCAGCGCTTTTTAGCGATCAGATAGCAGCCAATCAGCATGCCCAGCACACATAGAATCGCCACATACCAGGCGGGTGCCATAGGGCTGGATTTGAGCATGAGCGTCACGACCATCGGCGTCAGGCCGCCAAAAATCGCGTAAGCCAGGTTGTATGAGAACGACAATCCCGAGAAACGCACCACGGCCGGGAATGCCTTGACCATCACGTACGGCACTGCGCCGATGACACCAACGAACAGGCCGGTCACTGCATACATCGGGAACAGCCAGTCAGGATTGGCCGCCAGCGTGTGGTACATCGTCCATGAGCAGATCAACAGACCCAGGCTACCAAACAGGAACACACGGCCAGCACCAATGCGGTCGGCCAGTGCGCCCGAAGCGATGCAGCCCAGACTCAGGAAAACGATCGCCAGGCTATTCGCCTTCAGGGCCACAGCTGCCGGGAAGCCGAAGGTCGCGCCCTGCAGGATGGTCGGGGTCATCAGAATGACCACGATGATCCCCGCCGACAGCAACCAGGTCAGCAGCATCGAGATAGCAACTGCACCGCGGTGATCACGCAGTACTGACTTGAGCGGTACTTCTTCGGCCAGCGCTTTGCGCAACTGCAGCTCGGCGAACACTGGGGTTTCGTGCAACCAACGGCGCAGATACACCGACAACAGACCGAACACACCACCTACCAGGAACGGGATACGCCATGCGTAGTCGGACACTTCAATCGGGCTGTAGATGCTGTTGATGAGGGTCGCCATCAGGGAGCCCAGCAGAATGCCGGCCGTCAGACCACAGGTCAGCGTGCCGCAGGCATAGCCAATATGACGCGCAGGAACGTGCTCGGAAACGAACACCCAGGCGCCCGGCACTTCACCGCCAATGGCCGCGCCCTGAATGACGCGCATCAGCAGAAGCAGAATCGGCGCCCACATGCCGATCTGGGCATATGTCGGTAGCAAACCCATGATCAGCGTCGGCACCGCCATCATGAAAATGCTCAGGGTGAACATTTTCTTGCGCCCCAGCAGGTCGCCGAAGTGCGCCATGATGATGCCGCCCAGAGGGCGCGCCAGATAACCTGCGGCAAAAATCCCGAAGGTCTGCATCATGCGCAGCCATTCCGGCATATCCGCCGGGAAAAATAGTTTGCCGACCACAGCAGCGAAGAACACGAAAATGATGAAGTCGTAGAACTCCAGCGCGCCGCCCAACGCGGACAGCGACAAGGTCTTGTAGTCGTTGCGGGTCAGCGGGCGCGAAGGCTGCGCGGTACTCGAAGGCACAGTTGACATGAACAATACTTCTCTAGGGAGGCTTCTCTTGAATAGGGTTAGCGACAGTAAAGCAGGTTACGGCGGGGTGGCCTGCAACTGCGATTGTCCGGAGCAACTGTGCGGATAGGCACCAAAATTGCGTGACACAGGCAGTCATGCCGCCTTGTCGGGTCCGGCACGATAGCAAATTGTTTCAAAAAGCACACAGCCTGATGCGTATATCGTCGAAATCAGTACTCGATGGTCGTTTCATGACGCATCGCCCGATATACTCGCAGACCGTCGGATTACTGTCGGTTGTGTGTCGGAATGTAGCGCACAAGCCTCAGTCAGTCGGGGGTGCTGTGCGAAATCAGCTGCCATTCAGCCGCTTTCGCAGAGTTTCCCCTTCAGGTGTTCCACCTGCGCTGAACGCTTTATGTTCACGCAAATGGTTTTGAATAGCGCCTGCCAACCGCGGCAACAATACTAAGAGTCATGGGTCAGAGGCACCCTAGGCATGATCGAGTTCGAACAAGAAGATCCAATCCCGCAAGGCGATCTCGCTTTGCAAATCACCGCACTACCCCGCGAAACCAACGGCTTCGGCGATATTTTCGGCGGCTGGCTGGTATCCCAGATGGATCTGGCAGGCACCGCAATGGCCAGCAAGATCGCGGGCGGGCGGGTTGCCACAGTGGCCATTGATCGCATGGCGTTTCTGGTTCCGGTGGCAGTGGGCGCGCAGCTGTCCTTCTATACCCAGGCACTGGAAATTGGCCGCAGCTCCATCCAGATGATGGTTGAAGTCTGGAGCGATGACCCGCTGTCCAGCGAATGGCGCAAAGTGACCGAAGCGGTGTTTGTGTTTGTGGCTATAGATGGCAGCGGGCGCACCCGGTCGGTTCCAGCGCGGCGATAAGGCTGTGTAATTTGTAATTGCAGGAGCTGCCGAAGGCTGCGAAAGGCCTATTCCTGAAACACCGCGATTCGCAGCGTTCGGCAGCTCCTACAGTGAATCACACTCCAAAGAAGGTAAGGCTGGCTGGAGAAAGGTAAACTCATCGACCTGGACATGGTCCATTTTGTCTTAGTCTTTGTTTGAGAGTTCTTTATATGCCAACGCCCCAGGTCGAATCCGTCACCATCGATGAGCTTAACTGCTGGAGAATCAGCCACGGTGAAGCTGAACTCGTTGTCGCCCAGCAAGGTGCGCATATCGTCAGTTACAAGCTGGCCGGGCAGCAGCCGCTGATCTGGTCCAATGATCAAGCCGCCTTCAAAAAAGGCACTCCGATTCGCGGCGGCATGCCTGTGTGCTGGCCATGGTTCGGCAATCTTCAGCGTAACCCGGAAAGTGTTCAGGCCATGCGCGTGAGCCACGAGCCCGCCAAGGCTCATGGCGAAGTACGCGCCATTGACTGGGAATTGATGGGGATGGCCGAAGATGACGACGCGTTGATCGTCGATTTCATCCAGCCCAAGACGGAAGGCAAGCTGCCAGGCTGGCCGCATAACGTGGGTCTGAAACTGAGCATTCGTCTGGACGAAGCACTGAATGTCAGCCTAGTGAGCTACAACTCCGGTACTGAAACCGTGAGTTTCAGCCAAGCGCTGCACACCTACTTCGCCGTCAGCGATGTACGCGAAATCAGCATCAAAGGCCTCGATGGCGTGCGTTACATCGAAACTCTGGAAAACTGGGAAGAGCGCAAGCAGTCCGGCGATGTGAAATTCGCAGGCGAGACCGACCGCATTTACCTCAACACCCCGGACATGCTGAGCATTGTCGATCCGACATGGCAGCGCAAAATCCATATCTGCACCAACGGCTCCAAGTCAGCCATCGTGTGGAATCCGTGGATCGAGAAAACCAAAACCTTCAACGATATGGCCGCTGATGGCTGGCAGGGCATGGTATGCGTCGAAACAGCCAACGTGCTGGACGATATCGTGACGCTGGAGCCGGAGCAGATGCATGTGCTGGATGTGAGTATCTGGGCTGAGTCTTTGTCGGAAGCCTGATTTCTGTAGGAGCGCGCTTGCCCGCGATGAACGATAACTCGGTCTGTCTGACAAACCGCGTCATCGCTCATCGCGGGCAAGCGCGCTCCTACCGGCCTGCGTAAGCCCTACAAATCCGCCTCAACCACCACTCGCGCTTTCTCTGCATCCATTGCATAAGCCGCATCAGCCAGATCGTTGCTGACCTTTTCAACCTTCAGTTTGCCAACCACCCACAGCGGCGTGTAGATGTCTTCGATCTTCAGGCCTTTGGGGTAACGCACCAACACGAGCTGGTTGGGCGGTGGCGGTGGCACGTGGATACAGGCGCCAGGATACGGAACAAGGAAAAACAGCGTGCTGTGGCCCTTGGCATCCGTTTCAAGCGGTACTGGATAACCTCCAAGACGCACTTCCTTGCCATTCATGGCCGGTACGGTCTTGGCTGAGTACATGACGGCAGGCAAACCCTTGCTTTGCTTCAAACCACCTTTGCTGTCAAACGTCCCTTGGGCTTCCGGGGAGTTGTGGTCAATTTCAGGCATGGCTTCGAGGGCTTTCTGATCCGACTTGGGCATCAGGTCCAGCCAGTCGGTTTCAGGGATTTCAGCGCGGGCCAGGCCGCAGATCAGAAGCAGAGGGATAACTAAGAGACGACGCATCGACAGGCTCGGCAAGTATGGGAAGTTGAAAAACTGCCCGGCATTCTAGCCCTCTGCGTGCCGGAACGCAGAGGGCCATTGAACATCAGCTTTTCTTTTTGATCAGGCCGAAGATCACCAACAGTACGATTGCGCCAACCAATGCACCCAGGAAGCCTGCGCCTTCGCCTGCCTGATAGATGCCCAGCGCCTGACCGCCATACGTGGCCGCCAGCGAACCGCCGATGCCCAACAGAATGGTCATGATCCAACCCATGCTGTCGTCGCCTGGCTTGAGGAAACGCGCCAGCAGGCCAACGATCAAGCCGATGAAGATGGTTCCGATAATACCCATGCCGTTTTCCCTCTCAAATAAGTGATATGCCAAAGCTTGGTCAGCCATTGGCATCACGCTATCAGAGAGGTGCGGGGTTGGAATGGTTCAATGCATAAGACAGGCACAAAATCCGTAGGAGCTGCCGAAGGCTGCGAAAGGGGTATGTCTGACACCCCGCTTTCGCAGCCTTCGGCAGCTCCTACAAGAGCGTCTTGATCAGTTTTTGATCAGGGCCTCAACCAGCTTCACCTGGCGATCCAGCGTTGCGCGATCAGCGCTGCGCACGGTGGCGTGGCCCACTTTACGGCCCGCCTTGAACGCTTTGCCGTAATGATGCAGATGGCAATCATCAATAGCGGTCACTTTATCAACAGCCGGCACTTCACCGATGAAGTTGAGCATTGCGCTCTCCCCCACCTTGGCCGTTGAGCCCAGCGGCAAGCCCGCTACCGCCCGCAGGTGGTTTTCGAACTGGCTGCATTCGGCACCTTCGGTGGTCCAGTGCCCTGAGTTGTGCACGCGAGGCGCGATTTCGTTGGCTTTCAGGCCGCCATCGACTTCGAAGAACTCGAAAGCCAGCACGCCAACGTAATCGAGCTGCTTGAGCACACGACCGGCGTAATCTTCAGCCAACGCCTGCAGCGGGTGATCGGTGCTGGCAATGGAGATACGCAGAATGCCGTTGTCGTGGGTGTTGTGCACCAGCGGGTAGAAACGGGTTTCCCCGTCACGAGCACGCACGGCGATCAGCGAGACTTCACCGGTGAACGGTACAAAACCTTCCAGCAAACAGGCAACGCTGCCCAGTTCCGCGAAAGTACCTTCGACGTCAGCTGCGGTGCGCAGGACTTTCTGGCCCTTGCCGTCATAACCCAGGGTGCGCGTCTTGAGCACTGCAGGCAGGCCCATAGCGGCGACAGCAGCATCCAGATCGGCCTGGGACTGAATGTCGGCGAACTCAGGCGTCGGAATGCCCAGGTCCTTGAACATGCTTTTTTCGAACCAGCGATCACGGGCAATGCGCAAGGCTTCGGCGCTCGGATAAACCGGCACGAACTGCGACAGGAACGCCACGGTTTCAGCAGGTACGCTTTCGAACTCGAAGGTCACCAGATCCACTTCGTCAGCCAACTGACGAAGATGATCCTGATCGCCGTAATCGGCACGCAGATGTTCGCCCAATGCGGCTGCGCACGCGTCTGGCGCGGGGTCCAGAAAGGCGAAGTTCATCCCCAGCGGGGTTCCTGCCAGGGCCAACATGCGGCCCAACTGGCCGCCACCGATTACACCAATCTTCATTGCAAAACCTCAGGCGTCGCGCGGGTCTGGATTGTCCAGAACGCTGTCTGTCTGCTCAGTGCGGAATTTCTTCAACACTGCGTGGAATTGTGGATGCTTGGCGCCCAGGATACTGGCAGAGAGCAGCGCTGCGTTGATCGCACCGGCCTTGCCGATGGCCAGGGTCGCAACCGGAATACCAGCAGGCATCTGCACGATGGACAGCAACGAGTCGACGCCCGACAGCATGGAGGACTGGACTGGAACGCCCAGTACCGGGAGGTGGGTCTTGGCCGCACACATGCCCGGCAAGTGAGCAGCGCCACCAGCACCGGCGATGATCACTTCAATACCGCGTGCTTCAGCCTGTTCGGCATACTGGAACAGCAAGTCCGGAGTGCGGTGCGCAGACACCACTTTCACTTCGTACGGAATGCCGAGCTTTTCCAGCATATCGGCGGTGTGGCTAAGGGTGGACCAATCGGACTTGGAGCCCATGATCACGCCAACCAGTGCGCTCATCGTCGTGCCTCTCATCGGGCGCCCGCAGGCGCATCAAAAAACAAACAAGCCACGCGGGAGGACCGGCGTGGCTTGCTGTACGAATAATGACCGGTCGAGCCGGCCAAAGGCCGCGCAGTATACCCCAAAGAAGAGCGTTTGAAGCACCCCTCGTGACCATCTGTCCTGTGAGCCGTTTATGACCTGCAAACCCCGTATTTACTGACCTGCGGGTCAAGCTCCATCAGGGGTCGCGGCGCTCTCAAGCTTGCGCCATAACAAGCGCACGTTGGCCTTGCGTACCAAGGCGCAGCGATACAGGCGGATCTCCAGTGGAATATGCCATTGCGGGCCACCGCACTCGACCAGTTCGCCGCGGGCCAATTCGGCACGCACGCTGAGCCTCGGTACCCAGGCGATGCCCAGACCTTCCAGTGCCATGCTCTTGAGACTGTCGGCCATAGCTGTCTCGTAGATCGTGGTAAAGCGCAGGTTTCGCTGGCGCAGTAACAGATTCACCGAACGGCCAAGAAAAGCTCCGGCGCTGTAAGCCAGAAGCGGCACGCTGCCACCGTCCTCCAGAGCAAACAGCGGCTCACCATTTTCATCGGCGGCGCATACCGGCAGCATTTCGGTGTGGGCAAGATGCAGCGACGGGAAAATTTCCGGGTCCATCTGCAGGGCGGCATCCGGATCGTAGAACGCCAGCATCAGGTCACAGCCGCCCTCACGCAAGGCATGCACAGCGTCGCCAACGTTGGTGGCGACCAGCCGGGTCGCGATGTTCAGGCCTTCGTTGCGCAGTTGAGCGATCCAGCGCGGGAAGAAACCCAGCGCCAGGGAGTGCGCCGCAGCAACCTGCATGACTTCGCCCTGCCCGCCTTCCAGATGGTGCAAGTGACGCAACACTTCACCCAGTTGCTCGACCACGGTACGCGCCGTGACCAGAAACAGCTGGCCAGCCGCCGTCAGCTCGATGGGCGTACGCGAACGATTGACCAGCGTCAGCCCCAGCGCCGCTTCAAGGCTGCGAATACGCCGGCTGAAGGCGGGTTGCGTCACAAAACGCTTCTCTGCCGCCTGGGAAAAACTGCGCGTAGAGGCCAGCGCACTGAAGTCTTCCAGCCATTTGCTTTCCAGATTCATGTTGTCCTCTTACCTGCACCCTATCCATCTGAATTGGGATGGGTCCTGTGGGAGCGAATTCATTCGCGAAAGCCGGTGTGTCAGACAAACAGACGTGTCAGGGACATCTATTCGCGAATGAATTCGCTCCCACAAAGACGCCGCTAACCGCCGGAAATGTATATACACGCCAGTAACACCTATCGCGTCACATCTGCATTATGCCGTTTCGGCATGGCCCAGTATGTAACAGCATTGGTCAAAAATATGCCAGAGGACCAGTATCAGCTGCGTTCCGGCCTTGTCCGTGCCTCTCTTGAGATTATCTCTATCATGTCCTCGCCTGCATCATCGCGCACCGAAAAAGACCTGCTTGGTGTTCTCGAAGTCCCTGCTGACGCGTATTACGGTATTCAAACGTTGCGAGCGGTGAACAATTTTCACCTTTCCGGCGTTCCGCTTTCGCACTACCCGAAGCTGGTAGTCGGACTGGCGATGGTCAAACAGGCAGCCGCTGACGCGAACCATCAGTTGGGCCACCTCAATGCGGCCAAGCATGCAGCGATCAGCGAAGCTTGTGCACGTCTGATTCGCGGCGATTTCCACGAGCACTTCGTGGTGGACATGATTCAAGGCGGCGCTGGCACTTCAACCAACATGAATGCCAACGAAGTCATCGCCAACATTGCTCTGGAAGCCATGGGCTTCGAGAAAGGCGATTACAAACAGCTGCACCCGAATAACGATGTCAACATGGCTCAATCGACCAACGACGCCTACCCGACCGCTATTCGTCTGGGCCTGCTGCTGGGTCACGACGCTCTGCTGGCCAGCCTCGACAGCCTGATTCAGGCATTCGCGGCCAAGGGCCAGGAATTCAACCACGTACTGAAAATGGGCCGTACCCAGCTGCAGGACGCTGTGCCGATGACTCTCGGCCAGGAATTCCGCGCCTTCGCCACAACACTGACCGAAGACTTGAATCGTCTTCGCAGCCTGGCACCAGAACTGCTGACCGAGGTGAACCTGGGCGGAACCGCCATCGGTACCGGCATCAACGCCGACCCGGGCTACCAGAAGCTTGCCGTTGACCGTCTGGCGATCATCAGCGGCCAACCACTGGTTCCGGCGGCTGACCTGATCGAAGCCACTTCCGACATGGGCGCCTTCGTGCTGTTCTCCGGCATGCTCAAGCGTACCGCCGTCAAACTGTCGAAGATCTGCAACGACCTGCGCCTGCTGTCCAGCGGCCCACGCACCGGCATCAACGAAATCAACCTGCCAGCGCGTCAGCCAGGCAGCTCGATCATGCCCGGCAAGGTCAACCCGGTCATCCCGGAAGCGGTCAACATGGTTGCCTTCGAAATCATCGGCAACGACCTGGCACTGACCATGGCAGCCGAAGGCGGTCAATTGCAGCTCAACGTGATGGAGCCGCTGATCGCCTACAAGATTTTCGATTCGATTCGCCTGCTGCAACGCGCCATGGACATGCTGCGCGAGCACTGCATCGTCGGCATCACCGCCAACGAAGCCCGCTGCCGCGAACTGGTCGAGCACTCCATTGGCCTGGTCACCGCACTGAACCCTTACATCGGTTATGAAAACGCCACCCGTATCGCCCGTATCGCGCTGGAAACCGGGCGCGGCGTACTGGAACTGGTTCGCGAAGAAGGCTTGCTGGACGACGCCATGCTGGACGACATCCTGCGACCGGAAAACATGATTGCCCCGCGTCTGGTCCCATTGAAGGCCTGATGCAAATGCTCGACAGCTACACGCTCACCAGGTGTTGAGGACCTAGACACTCCTCACCCCTTTTGGGGGTCCAGAGATCATTCTCTCCGGACCCTTTTTTTTACCTGCAAAACGCTCACTGCCAATAACAACATGGATGTATCGCTGCACTGGAAAGGAAAAGTATTGCAGACGCAAGACGAGCGCACCGGTATAGTGCGCGCCCCTAAAAACAACAGCGAGGATTCTCCAATGCTTGAAGTCATCAACGACTTCCTTTCGGGTAAAGTGCTGATCGTACTGATCGTAGGGCTCGGCGGTTATTTCACGATACGTTCGCGTTTCGTCCAGTTTCGCCACTTTTTCCACATGTTCGCTGTTTTCAGGGATAGTTTACGCAACAGCACCGGCCAGCTCAGTTCCTTCCAGGCATTGATGCTCAGCCTTGCCGGACGTGTCGGCGCAGGCAACATTGCCGGTGTCGGTATTGCCGTAACACTGGGCGGCCCAGGCGCGGTTTTCTGGATGTGGGTCACCGCACTGGTGGGCATGGCCAGCAGCTTCATCGAGTGTTCGCTCGCTCAGCTCTACAAACGCAAAGACTCCGAAGGCCAGTTCCGTGGCGGTCCGGCGTATTACATCCAGCATGGTCTGGGTAAGCGCTGGCTCGGCATGGTCATGGCAGTATTGCTGCTGGTGACCTTCGGTTTTGCCTTCAACGGCCTGCAATCCCACGCAGTAACCGACTCCCTCAAAGGTGCATTCGGCATCGACACCATGACCACCGGTATCTGCCTGGTAGTGTTGCTGGGCCTTGCATTCGTCGGCGGCATCAAGCGTATCGCGGCGATCTCGGACCTGCTGGTACCGGTCAAGACCCTGATCTACATCGCCGTGACCATTTACGTCATCGTCCTGCAGATTGACCACGTTCCGGCCATGCTGGCGACCATCGTCAAAAGCGCATTTGGTCTGGACCCGGTGTTTGGCGGCCTGATCGGCAGCGCAATCGTCATGGGCGTGAAACGCGGCGTGTTCGCTAACGAAGCCGGCCTGGGCAGTGCACCAAACGTGGCCGCTGTTGCGCAGGTTGAGCACCCGATCTCACAGGGCGTGGTTCAGGCATTCAGCGTGTTCCTCGACACCTTCGTGATCTGCACCTGCACCGCGTTGCTGATTCTGCTCTCGGGCATCTACGACGTGGGTTACAGCGGCAACGGTATCGTTCTGGCACAGAACTCGCTGGCAGCCGTGGTCGGTGACTGGGGTCGTATCTTCATCAGTGTCGCCCTGGCGCTGTTTGTCTTTACCTCGATTCTCTACAACTACTACCTGGGCGAAAACAGCCTGCGTTTCCTGGTGGGCGAGAGCAAGAAAGCCATCGTCGGCTATCGGATTTTCGTGCTGGTGCTGATCCTCTGGGGTGCCGTCGTTGATCTCAACACCGTGTTCGCCTTCGCCGACATCACCATGACGTTGCTGGCCTTCGTCAACCTGATCGCCCTGGCAATGTTGTTCAAAGTCGCCATGCGCATCCTGCGCGACTACGATGCGCAACGTAAGGCGGGCATCAAGACTCCAGTATTCGATTCGAGCCAGTTCCCGGATCTGGACCTGGACCGCAACGCATGGCCTGCCAACCCTGACCACACACCGGTCAACCCGGTCGAGGCCACGGCAAAGCCTGCTACCCAAGCCTGATAGCTAACGTCATACCGGAGAAGAATCATGACTCATGAACAGCCACAACCCGCTCAGCGAGTCATGGTTCTTTATACCGGTGGCACTATCGGCATGCAGGCCAGCGCCAATGGCCTGACACCTGCATCGGGCTTCGAGGCACGCATGGCCGGGCAACTGGCCGAACTGCCTGATCTGGTGGTGCCTGAATGGCGCTTTCGTGAGATGGCCCCGCTGATCGACAGCGCCAACATGACACCGGCCTACTGGCTGCGTCTGCGCGAAGCGGTCATCGAAGCCGTTGATGTCGATGGCTGCGACGCGGTGTTGATCCTTCACGGTACTGACACGCTGGCTTACAGCGCCGCCGCCATGAGCTTCCAGTTGCTGGGGCTCCGTGCTCCAGTGCTTTTCACCGGCTCAATGCTGCCTGCTGGCGTCCCGGACAGCGATGCCTGGGAAAACGTCAACGGCTCATTGGTCGCGCTGGGTAAAGGTCTGACCTCGGGCGTGCATTTGTACTTCCACGGTGAACTGCTGGCACCGACCCGTTGCGCAAAAATCCGCAGCTTCGGTCGCCATCCGTTCGCAGCGCTGAACCGCGCCCACAGCGGCGAAACACCGGCTGCGCACCCTGCGCCGCTGGATTATCGCCTGCCTAAAGTCGCCGCCAGCGTCGCCATCCTGCCGTTATTTCCAGGTATCGGTGCAGCACAACTGAACGCTGTAATCGACAGCGGCATCCAGGGGCTGGTGCTTGAATGCTTCGGCAGCGGCACCGGCCCCAGCGATGACCCGGCTTTCCTGACCAGCCTGGAACGCGCCCACCAGCAAGGCATCTGCGTCGTTGCAATCACGCAATGCCATGAAGGCGGTGTCGAACTGGACGTCTACGAAGCGGGAAGCCGCCTGCGCGGTGCTGGCGTGCTGTCCGGTGGCGGCATGACCCGTGAAGCAGCGCTGGGCAAGCTGCATCTGTTGCTGGGTGCAGGCTTGCCGCTGGCTGAAGTACGCCGGTTGGTTGAAGTGGATCTGTGCGGGGAGCTGCGCTAAGCGCAGCGAACACTCGAACCTGTGCAGACTGTGTGGGAGCAAATTCATTCGCGAAGGCGGTGTGTCAGAACCAGATACTTTTCTGGAATGCCCTCTTCGCGAATGAATTCGCTCCCACAGTGCCTACAAAACGATCAAGTCTTAAGCCAGATGCAGACGATCATCCTCTGCATAAATCGCGGTATGCAAACCTCCCTGCTCATCACGCCACGCGCGGTACATGCCCGGTGTGTTGAAGCTCAATGCGGTTTCGCCGGTTGGTGATACGGCAATCACGCCACCGTTGCCGCCCATGGCTTTCAACTCACCTGACACCACCGTGTCGCAGGCCGTATTGAGCGTTTCGCCGGTCAGCAGCACGCGGGACGCGATGTTGTGGGCCACTACGGTGCGGATGAAGAACTCGCCATGACCGGTAGCGGAGATCGCTGCGCTGCGGTCGTCTGCCCAGGTACCGGAGCCAATCAACGGCGAATCGCCGATACGGCCGAAACGCTTGTTGGTGATCCCGCCAGTAGACGTCGCCGCAGCCACATGGCCGTGACGGTCCAGAGCAACTGCGCCCACGGTGCCGAACTTCTTGTCGACGCCGCCTGGCTCCAGCGAAACGCTATTGGGCTGTTGAAGCTGAGTCTGCCACTGACGGCGACGTAGATCCGTGTCGTACCAGTCGTTGGCGACACGCTCCAGATTCTGTGTTTCCAGAAACGCATCAGCGCCGACGCCCGCAAGCAAAACATGCTCGCTGTGCTCCAGCACGGCGCGGGCAGCCAGAATCGGATTGCGCACGAAATGAATCCCCGCCACAGCACCCGCTTCGCGGTTAGCGCCGTGCATGATTGCAGCGTCCAGTTCGTGATCACCGGTGTGGGTGAACACCGCGCCTTTACCGGCGTTGAACCACGGGCACTCTTCCAGCTCGATAACCGCTGCCTGCACGGCATCCAGGCTGCTACCGTCCTGCTCGAGCAACGTCAGACCCGCTTTCAGTGCCCGCAACAACGCCTCGTGAATGGCTGTTTCGTCTTCCGGCGTCAGCAAACCCGGAGTCAGTACGCCCGCCCCACCGTGCAGGGCTATAGCAATAGGGTTGGCCATCACGCGTGGACTCCATGGTCGAGGATCTGATTGAGGAAACGACGAGTGCGCTCGGATTCCGGCGCAGAGAAGAAACGATCCGGGGTCGCCTGCTCGACGATTTCACCCTGATCCATGAACACGACACGGTCGGCAACTTTGCGGGCGAAACCCATTTCGTGAGTCACGCAAATCATTGTCATGCCTTCCTGAGCCAGGCCGGTCATGACTTCCAGAACTTCGGCAATCATCTCCGGGTCCAGTGCCGAGGTCGGCTCATCGAACAGCATGACCTTGGGCTGCATGCACAACGCACGGGCAATCGCGATGCGCTGCTGCTGACCACCGGACAACTGCGACGGAAACTTGTTGGCGTGATCGCGCATGCGCACTTTGTCGAGCAGAGCCAAAGCGCGCTCGATGGCTTCCTTTTCGGGCACCCCGAGGTTGGAAGTCTGCGGCAACGTACAGTTCTTCAGCACCGTGAGGTGCGGGAACAGGTTGAAATGCTGGAAACACATGCCGACTTGTCGGCGAATGCGCTCCAGGCGTTTCACGTTGCCATCCAGCACTTCGCCCAACACTTCGACGGTGCCTTGCTGATGCTGTTCCAGTTGATTGATGCAACGAATCAAAGTGGATTTGCCCGAACCCGAAGGACCGCAAATCACCACTTTCTCGCCCGGCTTGACCGACAACGAGATGTCCCGCAGGACGTGGGATTGGCCATACCATTTGTTCAGTTGCTCGATACGCACGATAGGGGCTGCGTCAGCCTCGCGATGATCAGTCATGAGCGGTTCTGTTCCAGTTTCTTTTCAAGGTGCCGGGCATAGCGCGACAGTGCGAAGCAGACGACGAAGAAGTAGATCGCCAGAAAAATGTAGATCTCATGGCCATAGCCCACCCATTCCGGCGCTGCGGCGGTGCTCATGGCGATACCGACGATGTCCAGCACGCCGACGATCATGACCAGCGTGGTCTCCTTGAACAGGCCGATGAATTGCGTCAGCAGCGGCGCAATCGACTGTTTCAAGACTTGCGGCAGGACAATCTGGCCCATGGTTTTCCAGTAGCCAAAACCCAACGCCTGAGCCGCTTCGTATTGGCCCTTCGGCAGGTTCTGCAAACCACCACGCAGGGTCTCGGCCATGTATGCAGCGGTAAACAGGATCAGCACCAGTTGCACACGCAGCAGGATGTCGAACGCAGAACCCGGCGGCAGGAACAGCTGGATCATCAGCGACGCCATGAACAGCAGCGAGATAACCGGCACAGAGCGCACCAGCTCGATGTACATCACGCTCAGGATGCGAATCACGGGCTTCTTCGAGCGCCGCCCCAAGGCCAGCAGAATCCCGATGGGCAAGGCGAAGATCATACCCACCGTGCCCAGAAACACCGTCACCATCATCCCCGCGAACTTGGTCGACGAAATCTCCGGCAAACCCGCGCCGCCTTTGAGCAACCACCACATGACCACCGGCAGTAGCGCGAGATAACCAATCAGCAGGCGACGATCAAGACGTTTGAAAAACAGCAGCACGAAGGCGAAGACTGCCAAAAACAGCGCCAGGTTGACCCGCCAGCGCTCGGCTTCCGGATAGAAGCCATACACGAACAGGTTCCAGCGCTGGGTAATCGGCAGCCAGCACGCACCATGGGGATTGCAGTCAGTGCGTGCCGTACCGACGAACGTGGCATCGAACACCAGCCAGTTCAGCGCTGCCGGAATACTCCACAGCAGCAACGCCAGCACGGCAACGGTCAGCAAGCCGTGACCCACGCTGGGGAACAGATGCTCGCGCGTCCACGCCCGAACTCGTACCGGCAGCGGCTTAGTCGGCGGCAAGCGCGCAGGGGATGCTTGATTGATCATGTTCATCCTCAATGGCCTCGCTGACCGATGCGATGGTTGTAGATGTTCATCGCAATGGAAATCAGCAGGCTCATGACGCAGTACGTGCCCATCACCAGCGCGATGCACTCAATGGCCTGACCGGTCTGGTTCAAGGTGGTGCCACCGGTGGAGGACACCATTTCCATGAAGCCGATGACCACACCCAGAGATGAGTTCTTGACGATGTTCAGATAGGTGTTGGTGACCTGCGGGATCATCGGATAGATCGCTTGCGGCACGATCAACCGACGCATGGTCGGCCCGTATTCAAAGCCCAGCGCCTTGGCGGCCTCGTATTGGCCGCGCTGCACCGACTGGATGGCACCACGGACAATTTCGGCAATGTAACTGGCACTGTAGAAGGACAACGCCAACCACAAGGCCAGCAGTTCCGGCACCAGCGCTACGCCACCTTTGAAACCAAAGCCTTTGGCAACCGGAACTTCCCAGCTCCAGTGCGCGTCGCTCAGGGCATACACCAGCAGCGGTAGCAGCACCGCACCCGCCAACAGCAATGGCCAGCGTCGTGGCGTGAAACTGCGCCATTTGGCCTTGGCATCACGAAAGCGACAGGCGATCAAACCGAGCAAAACGCCCAGCGCCATCAGTGCCAGGCCCCAGCCCACCAGTGAACCTTGTGCAGGCCATGGCAATATCAACCCGCTGTTGCTCAGATAAGCCACATCGAAAATCGAAACCGCCTGCTTTACACCGGGCAACGCCAGCGCCAGTCCGTACCACCAGACCAGATGCACCACCAACGGCACATTGCGCAGAAACTCGATACTCGCACCGGCCAGGCGATTGATCAGCCAGTTCTCGGAAACCTTGCACAGACCCAACGCCACGCCCACGACGGTAGCGGTTACGATACTCATCACCGAGACCAGCAGCGTATTGAGCAACCCCACCAGATAGGCTCGGCCATAGCTGTCGTTGGGGGTGAAGTCGATCAGTTTGAAGCTGATGTCGTAACCGGCACGCTGTGACAGAAAGTCAAAGCCGGAAGCAATGTTCAGCGCTTTCAAATTGAGACTGGCGTTGTGCGCCAGCACGTAAAACACAGCTGCAACAATGGCCAGAACCAGGCCTTGCTGCAGCACGCTCAGCACTCGAGCGTTCTGCAAGCGTTGGGTCCACATGACAGTGATTCCGTTGGAGAGTGACGCGATCAGCGGATTGGTGGCGCGTACAGCAGGCCCTGATCTTTCCACGAGCGGTTAAGGCCTCGAGGGAAGTTCAGAATGGTTTTCTCGCCGAGGTTGCGGTCGTAGATTTCGGCGTAGTTACCGACCTGCTTGATGGCGCGATACGCCCAGTCGTTGTCCATACCGAATGCCTTGCCCACCGAACCTTCGGTGCCCAGCAAACGCGCGACGTCCGCCGAGCCGCCCTTCTTGGCGCGCATCTCATCGACGTTGGCCGAGGTGATGCTGAACTCTTCGGCAGTCATCAGCGCATAGGCGGTCCAGGTCACGATGTTGCGCCACACGGTATCGCCTTGAGCAACATAAGCACCCAACGGCTCCTTGGAGATCACTTCAGGCAGTAACGCGTAGTCTTGCGGGTTGTTCATGACGGCACGGCGTGAGGCCAGACCCGACAAGTCATTGGAAATCGCGTTGCAACGACCGCTCTGGAAGGCTGCGAACAACTCAGGGCTTTTCTCGATAATCACGGTCTTGTAAGTCAGGCCGCGCTGGCTGAAATAGTCGTCCAGGTTCTGTTCCGACGTGGTGCCCGGTGACAGGCAAAAGGTTGCGCCATCCAGGTCAGTCAACTTCTCGATACCATCTTTGGCGTGGGTCATGAAGCCCTGACCGTCGTAGAACCAGACGGTGGTGAAGTCCACACCGAGGCTGGCAACGCGATCCGCCGTCCATGAGGTCGCACGGGACAGCACGTCGATTTCGCCAGAGGCCAATGCAGTGAAACGGTTCTTGCCGGTGGTCGCGATGTATTCAACCTTGCTTGCGTCGCCCAACACAGCGGCTGCTACGCCGCGGCAGAGGTCAACGTCCATGCCGGTCCATTGGCCCTTGTCATCAATCAGGGAGAAACCTGGTTTGTCACTGGCAACGCCGCAACGCACAGCACCGTGCGCTTTGACCTTTTCCAGTACACCCGCTTGCGCACCTGCAGCACCCACGAGGCTGATCAGCAACATTGACGACTTGATGAAAGTCTTAAGGCCATTCCGTTTTTGCATAGCATTGCCCCTTCTACGACAAATTTTTCTAGTTATGGATGAACCACGTTGGATCGGCAGGTGGCGATTACCTGCACAATAGCCATACAAAACCTGCATGCGTTAGTGACTGTTGATCCACTATGCTGGTCGCGCTATCGAATTTTGGAATAACTATGGATATCGACTGGTACGAAGACTTTCTGGCTCTGGCCGATACGGGCAAGTTTACCGCCGCTGCCAGCATGCGCGGTTCATCGCAATCGGCGCTGAGCAGACGCATCCAGTTGCTGGAAACCCGCCTGGGCGCGACACTGATAGATCGCAGCAAGAATCCTATTCGGCTGACCGCTGCCGGTGAGGCGCTGCTGCCCAATGCCTCGGAGCTGGTACGTCTGGCGCGAGATTGCGAGCAAAGCGTGAAGATCATTGACCGCCCCCTGACCTTTGCCTCGCTGCATACCCTGGGCTGTAATTTCTTTCCGGAATGGATCAGCCAGTTCTCGTCCGCCGAGTCGCCCATGTTCACCCGCATCGATACGGGCTATCGCAGTACCGATGATTACTACATGGCGCTGATGTCCGGACGCTGCGACTTCATCCTGTTCTATCGCGATGCCCAGACCGAGCCGTACTCCCGACAAAGCGAATTCGAAGAGCTGTCGCTGGGCCACGATGAACTCTACTGGGTCGCCACGCCAGAAGTGGCAGCTCGCTGCGCCAACTCCGATGCGCCCATCCCATGGCTGACCTATGCCCGCAGCGCACAACTGCATGACCTGTCACACAAACAGGTCAAACGCCACCCGCAACCGCACCGCCTGCGCCGGGTATTCGAAGCGACAGTATCGGAAGCCCTGAAGCCGATGGCGGCTGCCGGACACGGCGTGGCCTGCATGCCACACACCATGGTTGCGCCGTTGATCGAGCGAAAGGAATTGGTGCGCCTTTACCCAGAGATGGAGTCCGATCACCTGGAAGTGATTCTGGTGCGCTGGCGGGGTAACAGGAATGCCGAGGCGGATGCGTTTTGGAGGCGGATTTCTTGAATGCAACACAGTCTGTAGCCTCCGATCTGTTGGAGCGAGGCTTGGTCTGGGCGGCATTCCGACGAAGAACGATAACGCAGTGCTCCTGATATACCGAGTTGTCTAGTTCGCGGGCAAGCCTCGCTCCAACAGATCTCCTCGGCACATCAGGCAGTTATATGCAGTTAGATAAAGCGCCCGAGCCGTAACAAATCCTGCATCAAAACTCGCTTAAACCGTGCACTCTTCCTTCGCATCCCGAAGCATGGACTCCAGGTTGCGCTCGATGTTTTCGCACAGCTTGGTCATCTGGATTTCATGCTCGCTGGCTTTGAACGGGCTTTGCAGGTCGGTGCCGATCTTTTCGATGGCCAGCAGCATGAAGCCAACGACAGTTGACGCCAGCGGCGTATACCAGCCCAACGTGTCCACCAGACCAATCGGCAGGATTACGCAGAACAGGCTGATGAACAAACGCGGGAACGCCACGTAAGGGTAAGGCAGCGGCGTATTGGCGATACGTTCCATGCCACCCTGGCAGTTGGAGAGTTCCACCATTGTCGATTCGAGACGCGCCAGACGGATGCTGTCCAGACGGCCGGCTTTGTACTCTTTGGCCAACAGTGCAGCCGAAGTATTAAGTATGTCGTTGGGGAAGTTGTTGGTTTCGTGCCTGCGTGCGTATTCCTCGCGGGTTATCAATGACTGTACTTCGTCGCCACAGGATTCACCCTTCAGATGCGCAGACAGGCATTTCACGAAGGCCACATGGCGACGCAGCAACACTGCTTTCACGGGATTCAGCTCGCCTTCATCCTCAACCAGCGTCAGCACCTGACGGGCGAAGCTGCGGGAGTTATTCACCATCGCGCCCCACAAGGTACGTGCTTCCCACCAACGGTTATAGGCACTGGAGTTGCGAAAGCTGGTGAGTACCACCAGCGCAGAGGCCAGCAAGGTCAAGGGCAACGAGGGCAAGCTGATCTTGCGATCCAGAAACAGCATGAAGTCCGCCGTGACCACGATGTCCCAGATCAGCAGCCAGAACAGTGACCAGCCTACGTAACCAATGGTTTTGATCAGAAATCGGTATTTGTCGATGATGGCTTGCTTCAAAACGATTACCTCATGGGCTACTGCGTAATACACGCCGCTCACCTGCTTCGAATGCCATTGAGGTATATGGTTCGCGACTGACCGCATAAAAGCTGAACCGTTTAATGTTCAGTTAAGGTTGGGTCGTAATGGCCATCGGACAGCCCCAAAATACAATGAACAAAAAGCCCTCGGCTGCGCTCCACACTTATCTGGATGTTCAGCAGCACGTCACTGAGGGTAAATTCAATGGGCTCGTCTTTTTCCAGCGAACAACGCACCGCACGCGACCAACTCTGTATCAACACCATTCGCACCCTGGCCATGGACGCCGTGCAGAAGGCCAACTCTGGCCACCCAGGAACGCCAATGGCTTTGGCGCCGGTGGGCTACACCGTCTGGAATCAGTTCCTGCGCTATCACCCTGAACATCCGGACTGGCCAAATCGCGACCGTTTCGTGCTGTCGGTTGGTCATGCCTCCATGTTGCTCTACTCGTTGCTGCACTTGGCAGGCGTGGTTGAAATTGATGAGCACGGCAAACCATCAGGCAAACCAGCGATAAGCCTTGAAGACATCAAGCAGTTTCGCCAGATGGACTCCAAAACCCCCGGCCACCCGGAATACCGCATGACTACGGGCGTGGAAACCACCACTGGCCCACTCGGCCAGGGCTGCGCCAACAGTGTCGGGATGGCGATGGCTGAGCGTTGGCTGGGCGAGCGCTTCAACGCACCTGAACGCACACTGTTCGATTACAACGTGTACGTGCTGTGTGGTGACGGCGACATGATGGAGGGCGTGACCGCTGAGGCGGCCTCCATGGCCGGACACCTGAAGCTCGCCAACCTGTGCTGGATCTACGACAACAACACCATCAGCATCGAAGGCCACACTGAGCTGGCCTTCAGCGAAGACGTGCAAACCCGCTTTGAAGGCTACGGCTGGAACACTCTGCATGTGGCCGATGCCAACGACACCGAAGCGTTGGCCCGGGCCCTTGAGGTGTTCAAACGCACCGATGACGCGCCGACCTTGATCGTAGTCGACAGCGTGATCGGCTTTGGCTCGCCCAACAAACACAACACCGCAGCGGCCCACGGTGAGCCCTTGGGTGACGATGAAATCAAGCTGACCAAAAAAGCCTATGGCTGGGACGAAAACTCCAGCTTTCTGGTGCCCGACGAAGCGCGCACCTGGTTGCACGACGCCCTGATTGAGCGCAATGCCAGCAATTATGAAAGCTGGCAAGGCGCGCTCAATAAGCTGGAAGAAGAACAAGCGGATCTGGCCGATGAGCTGCAACGCATGCGCGCTGGAGAAATGCCCGAGCAGTGGCAGGACAACCTGCAAACCTTCGAGACCGACGCCAAAGGCATCGCGTCGCGCGCTTCCGGTGGCAAGGTCCTCAATGCCTTCGCGGCGAAAATCCCCTGGTTACTGGGCGGATCGGCTGACTTGTCGCCATCGACCAAAACCAACCTGACGTTCGACGGCGCCGGGAGTTTTTCGGCTGACAATTACAGCGGCCGCAACTTGCACTTCGGTATTCGCGAACACGCCATGGGCTCGATTGCCAACGGCATGGCGCTGTCTTACGTACGACCCTACACCTCGACGTTTCTGGTGTTCAGCGATTACATGAAGCCGCCGATTCGCCTGGCGTCGATCATGGAGTTGCCGGTGATCTTTGTCTTCACCCACGACTCCATCGGCGTTGGCGAAGACGGCCCGACTCACCAGCCTATCGAGCAATTGACCCAGCTTCGCGCTACGCCCGGTTTGCTCACACTGCGCCCCGGTGATGCGAATGAAACCGCACAGGCCTGGAAAATCGCCTTGGCGCAAACCAGTCGTCCGTCTTGCATTGTGCTGTCTCGCCAACCGCTGCCCACGCTGGACCGCACGCAATATGCGTCGGCAGAGGGTCTGGCCAAAGGCGCTTATGTGTTAGCCGATGCCAAAGACGGCGAACCTGAGGTGATTCTGATTGCCACCGGCAGCGAGGTTGGCATGACCGTGCAGGCGTTCGAGCAACTGAAAGCCCAAGGCGTTGCTGCTCGCGTGGTATCGATGCCGAGTTGGGAGTTGTTTGAAGATCAGGATCAGGCTTATCGCGACAGCGTCTTCCCGCCCTCGGTCACCGCTCGGGTTGCGGTGGAACAGGCAGGCCCGCTGGGTTGGGATCGCTATGTGGGCAACACGGGCACCAAGGTCACGATGAATACCTTCGGCGCCTCGGCACCCATCGACAAACTGCAGGCCAAGTTCGGCTTTACGGTGGAGAACATTGTGAAGCTGGCGAAGGAGCAGTTAGAGCAGTGATCCCTTGTGGGAGCGAATTCATTCGCGAATGCGGTATTCCAGACCTATAGATCAGGTCGGATGTACGCGCTTCTTCGCGAATAACTTCGCTCCCACACAGACTGTGTGAAAACGTAGCGAGCGACGGCAAGACAATGCAAAAACAGGCGAAAAAGCGGAGTCTAGGTGTTCTAAATGAGCATTTTTTCGCCTGTTTTTAACGCAGTATTGCCGAGCGCAGTAGTTGTCACACAGTCTGCACAGGATTTGCTACAGCAGGTCAATGGTGTCGATTAGCAACCGCTCAACGCAACCTGCGGCTTCTCGCCCGGGAAGAAGAACGGGCGGAATTTGACGCCCGCCACGTTGCCAATGTACGCAGCTACCAGCCACAACCAGCCGTGCAGGCTGCCGGATGCGATACCGCTGAAGTACGCGCCGATGTTACAGCCGTAGGCCAGACGTGAACCGTAGCCCAGCAGCAGGCCGCCGATCACTGCCGCGACGATGGAGCGCGTCGGGATTTTCAGGTTGGGTGCGAATTTTCCTGCCAAACCAGCTGCCAGTAGCGCACCGATCATGATGCCGATATCCATCACACTGGTGATGTCTTCCCACACTGGCGCGGCCAACGCCTTGGCATTGGCGGGCATCTGCCAGAAGGCCCAACTGCCTACATCGACACCCAGAGAACCCGCGACCTTCGCGCCCCACAGGGCAAACGCCGAAGTGATGCCCCAAGGGCGACCGGCCAGGGCCAGGGTTGCGTAGTTAAGCAATGCCAAACCAATCGCGCCCCACACCAGTGGCCATGGACCGTGCAGGAAGCGGCGCAGGCCGACGTGTTCACTGGTCACCGCGGCTTCCAGTTGGCCGTGACGGCGCTTTTCCAGGCGCACAGTCACGAATGCAATGGCCGCGAACACCGCCAGACTCAGCAACAGCGCAGGGATTACACCAAAGCTTTTGACGATGGATGTTGCCGGAAAAGACGGCAGCGCAAACCACCAGTCAACGTGATGAGTCGCGATCAACGAGCCAAGGATGAAGAACAGCAGCGTCACCAGCATCCGTGCGTTACCGCCGCCCGCCGTGAACAGCGTACCGGACGCACAACCACCACCCAACTGCATGCCGATGCCGAAGATAAAGGCACCGAACACAACCGACACACCTGCTGGTGCAACCAGGCCATTCACTGGCTGACCGAACAACGTGCCCGCGCCCAACGCCGGGAAGAACAGCACCACGGCGATGGCCAGCATGACCATTTGCGCCCTCAAGCCCGCACCGCGCCGCTCACGAATGAACACCCGCCATGCGGAGGTGAAGCCGAAAGCTGCGTGATAAAGCGTCAGCCCTAACGCCGCGCCGACGATGAGCAGGAGCACCTGACGCATGCCAACGCTGCTCAGCAGAAACATCGCGATGAACAACAACAGGAAAGTAGCAATGAGCGGCGCACCGGGCTTGCGAGCCGGTGCCGCAGCAAGAGAAGTACTCATGGGAGGTCTCGGTTTGAAAAGGGTAATGGCGGCGAGTATATCGCGCACAAGCTTTCGTGATCCTGCCGAACTATCGGCAAACACTTCAACCCGTGGGACCGGATTCATCCGCGAAGGCAGTATTCCTGACGATGAAAATGCTGTGAATGTACCGGCCTCTTCGCGAATAAATTCGCTCCCACGGGGGATGTGCGCTGACCTTGATCAATCCCGCCAAACCTGCGTCAGCCTCTTCAGCGCATCCACAATATCCGCCTCGGGCACGGCCGCAAATCCCAGCACCAGCCCTGCCCTGTTATCCACAGGCTCACTGGATTCGGGCAGCCAATAACCGCTCAACGGGCTGATTTCAACGTCGACACTTTTGGCTTTTTCGATCAGTTCTGTTTCCCGCTCAAGGCTGTCCACTCTCACTGCCACATGCAGCCCCGCGACAACTTTGGGCATTGCTGCGCAGCCCGTTATGTTCTCGGGCCAGTGACTGAGCAGAGTATTGCGACGGCTCAAGGCAGCGCGGCGCATACGGCGGATGTGACGCTGGAAATGGCCCGCAGCGATGAACTCGGCCATCACCACCTGAGTACTGACTTCCGAATGGCGCATGTCCACCGCACGTCGACGGCTGAAAGGTTCCACCAACCCGGCAGGCAGCACCAGATAACCAAGACGCAACCCCGGATAAGCAATCTTGCCGAAGGTGCCGACATACAAAACCCGCCCGCTTCGGTCCAGTGCCGCCAGGGGTGCCAATGGCGCGCCGCTGTAGCGGTATTCGCCATCGTAGTCGTCTTCGACAATCCAGCCTTGTGCCTTCTCGGCCCAGGCGAGCAGCTCAAGGCGGCGCGCCAGGCTCATCACCACACCCGTCGGATATTGGTGAGACGGCGTGACATAAGCCAGTTTGCAGGCCTGCCGCTGCAACTGATCGCAGCGCATGCCGTCCTCATCAACGGCAATGCCATGCAACTTTGCTCCGGCAATGGCAAAGGCATGACCGGCGGCGCGGTAGCCTGGATTCTCTATCGCGACGCCATCACCTTCCTCCAACAACAGCTGTGCACAAAGGCTGATCGCTTGCTGCGCACCACTGGTGATTACTATTTGCTCACCGGTGCACTTCAGACCACGGGAAGTGCGCAGGTAGGCAGCGACCAGCTCGCGCAGACGTGTGTCGCCAGCGGCCGGGCCGTAACCGAGCATCGCCAGATCCGGCTTACGCCAAAAAGCTGCGTAAAGCTTGCCCCAAACAGCAAACGGAAATAGGTCAAACGCCGGAACGCCCACCCGGAAAGCCCGCGGCGCGCTTGGCGAATAAGTGCCCAGATGATGCGTCTCAAGCTTCTTGATCGCCGGGTTGTGGATAACTTGATCAAGAGAATTGGGTGAAGCATTTTCCAGTTTTGTGGATAAAGCTGTGTATAAACCTGTAGATAACCCTGTGGACACTTTTGTGGATAATTTTTTGCCGGGCATCACCTGATTGGGTAATTGCGCCACGTAGGTTCCGTCTCCAACACGCCCGTCGGTGAAACCCTCGGCGTAGAGCTGATCGTAGGCGCGCATCACGCTATTGCGGGAGATGCTCAAGGATTCAGCCAGATCGCGACTGGCTGGCAGTCGCGTCCCACTGCTCAAGCGCCCGTCCAGGATACGCGCGCGCAGTGCCTGATAAAGCTGACGACTCAGACCCTGACGGCGATCCAGCTCAATGCCGGCAAGGCTGAACGGGAATGATGGCGGTTGTTCGGACATGCATTGGCCCTATCGAATTGGCTATTAATGGCTCTTACAACCAACCAATAGCCTGCCTAGGATTGAGACTTCGGCCAAGAGATATTTCCATGTACATACCGAGCGCTTTCAAAGACGAAGACCTGGGCAGCCTGCACGCGCTGATTGAGCAGACTCGACTGGCGATCCTGGTCACCCACGACGAACACGGTATGCAGGCCACCCATTTGCCGCTGCTGTTGCGCGCGAATGAAAGCTCCAATGGCACCCTGTACGGACACCTGGCCAAGGCCAACCCTCAGTGGCGCGCGTTGGAGAACGGCGCACAGGCTTTAGTGATTTTCCCCGGTGCAGACGCTTATATCAGCCCGTCGTTTTATCCAGCCAAGGCCGAGCACGGCAAAGTGGTGCCCACCTGGAATTACGTGGCCATTCACGCTTACGGCGTTGCGCAGGTTTTCAATGATCCGCAGCGACTGCTGGACGTGGTCAGTGGCCTGACCGACAAACATGAAAACGGGCGCGCCACCCCTTGGGCCGTGGCCGATGCGCCCGCCGATTACATCGACAAGATGCTCAGTGCCATTGTCGGCTTCTCGCTACCCATCGAGCGTCTGGAAGGTAAACGCAAGCTAGGTCAGAACCGCTCTGCTGCTGATTACGCAGGCGTACGTGAAGGGCTGACGGCCAGCGCAGATTCAAAAGATCAGGAACTGGCTCACCAGATGAGCTGAAAGTGTTTTGTGACGCAAATCAGGATCTGCACGCTGTTTCGTGGCAAACATAGAGCCTGTAGGAGCTGCCGAAGGCTGCGATCGCGATGTATCAGGAGAAATGCTTCGCAGCCTTCGGCAGCTCCTACAGAAAAGCACTTAGTTCAGTCAGCTATTCCGCCAGGAGACTGTCATGACCGACATTCAGATCCGCCCCGTTACCGAGAACGATCACGCCGCATGGTTACCGCTATGGCAGGCCTACCTGACGTTCTACAAAACCGAGCTATCCGACGCTGTAATTGCGAGTACCTGGGCGCGCTTTCTCGACCGGTCCGAACCGACCAATGCGGCATTGGCCTGGCAAGACGGCAAAGCGGTGGGCATGGTCCATTTCATCTACCATCGTTCGAACTGGAGCATTGCCAATGCCTGTTATCTTCAGGACCTGTTGGTAGCACCGGAACAACGTGGGACCGGTGTAGGCCGCCTGTTGATAGAGCACGTTTACACCACTGCCAAAGCCAATGGCTGCGACAAGGTGCACTGGCTGACTCACGAAACCAACGCCACCGCGATTCAGCTTTATGAACGTATCGCCGAACGCCCGGGCTACATTCAATTTCGCAAAATGATCTAGGAAAGAGTCCATGCCGAACCCTGTACCTGATTGGCAGCCCGCCAGACTTCCAGATGCCCGAACGCTGGAAGGACGCTTCATCCGCCTGGAAAAACTCAGTGTCGCGCGCCATGGCGATGGTTTGTGGGCTGCGCTGCAAGGCCCAGGCTCTGATCCGAAGTTGTGGGACTATTTGCCGTACGGTCCGTTTCTGGAGCGCAGCGATTTTGATGCCTGGCTAACCCGCCATGCAGCCGACACCGATCCCTGGTTCTACGCCATCGTCGATCAGGCCACAGGGGCCACCAACGGCTGCATAAGCTTTCTGTCCATTGTCGCCGCCCACGGCCGGATCGAGATCGGTCATGTGACCTTCGGCGCATCGATGCAACGTACGCCGAAAGGTACTGAGGCGATTTATCTATTGGCTAAAGAGTCATTCGCGCTGGGCAATCGCCGTCTGGAATGGAAATGCAACGCCAACAACGCTCGCTCGAAACGCGCCGCCGAGCGGTTTGGCTTCAGCTATGAAGGCACCTTCCGCCAGCACATGGTCGTCAAAGGCATCAATCGGGACACAGCCTGGTATTCGATCATCGACGAGGAGTGGCCTGAGTTGCAGAAGGCATTTGAGGGTTGGCTGGCAGTGGATAACTTCAAGGAGGGGCAGCAGGTAGAAGGGTTGGAGGCATTTCGAAAGCGCTAAGAATTTTTCGGCCCTACTCGCGTTGCTCGTGAACTCAGAACTGCGTCGATCCAATAACTGGACACATATCAACGCCTACGATCTCGTTTAAGCGACTAACGTTCAGTCATGCCTATCAGGCATAGAGTCACTAACCCGTAATAAACAACAAGGACGTTGTGAGAATGAATATCTACACAAAGGCATCGGTTCACAAAAACCCATGGCGCGCAGTTTCCCCGGTTCTGCATAACGGAAAGTACGGCAGCATTATTCTCGATCAGGGAGGGAGGATGAAGGCCTTAACTTCCTCCACCTTTAACGGTTACCTTTTTGATGAATCGGCTATTGGTGCTCAGTCGCTGGTTATCGTCGGTACCTCATTGGAAATTTTCGAGTTTCTTCTTTCCAATCAAAAACGAGGGATCGAGAACAGGATCAAAGAGCTGCCCGAGATCTATATGGGCATCGCAACGTATAAACCTCAGGAACGTTTCAAAGCCGTATTTCCTTTGGGCGATGCGTTGGTCAACGTTGCCAGTTACTTCGCCAGCACCATTCCGGTACCGGACTGGGTAACATTTGTTTCAAGTCCGACTAGCCTGGAAGCCATCAGAAAGTCCCTTCTCGGTCTGACCGAGGCGCAGAGAGAAAAGGGAGAAGTCCTGTATGTAAAACTGGGTTACCTGCCTGAAGACGGCATGCAGAAGATCGCGACTAAAAGCATCACCTTCAAGCAAGTGGCTGAGGCCATTCAGCAGCGCTATAAAAAACCATAAGAATCGACAGGAGCTGGATTTCTTCTGATTCCTGATGCGTGGTGAGACGCCATTAGCTGATCTGCTTATGACGCCTCACCACGCCCATCTGCAAACCGAACGGCCGGAACACGGCGTTCAACGACTTGAGCGTCGGGTTACCCTCACCCTGCTCGATCTGAATCAGCGTGCGCACCGAGATTTTGCACATTCGGGCGTACTGACTTTGATGCAGCCTCGCTCCCTCCACCCGCAGGCGCTTGACTGCTTCACCCATCTCAAGGCTTCCGTCGGCGATACCCTGCTGAACACTTTCGATCAGCAGCGCGCGGGCGTCGATGGATAAGGTCATTGCAGCCCCCAGGTCGTCAGCCGCTCGTCCAGTTTGCCCAAAGCGATGGCCGGATGGTTGAACGTCGTGTCCGGCAAACCGCTGTCACGCAACATATCCGGCAGTGATCTTAGCTGCTGGGCGTCGTGACACAAGCGCTCGAAAGCTTGCTGCGGATCAAGAATATCTGCCAGTGAATCACACGCTGCCCGCCAGTTCACTATCCCTGCCCGCTCAATGGACTTCGACCATTTTGTTGTACGCGTGATGCCTTCGGCATCCATTACCATGGGTGCAAGATCATAAATGGGCGCAAGTCGATAACCGTCTTGACTGCGAATAATTGCCGTATTGCGACCGTGATTATCCGAGTTGCCAAGGATCTGGTTGATCAAGTCACGGCGCAGGTATTCAGCCACCAGATCAGGTATTTCTTCCTCCTGCCCTGCTTGCGACCAAAGGGCGCTCAAGAGTGTGATGACTTCCAGATGATCCATGCGGCTACCTGGCAATGTCACTCCGGCCAGCGAATAGATCGATTCCACCGCCAACCGCTCTACGCCTTGCCCGGTGATACGACGATCAAAGCGTTTCATCCACAGGCTCGGTTTGGTCGCCTCCTCCAGCGCCATGTCCTCTGTCGCAACGGTATCGATACCAAGCCCTTGCAGCGCCCTGTAGTACAAGTACTCACTGCGCAGAATATCCTGATCGTTTTTCAGGGCCTGGTTTCGGGCGAGCTTGATGAACCAGTGCCCCCGAGCCTGTTCATCAGCCAGCACCGCATCGGGATACAGCAAGCCGTCGACGCCCTGCGTCATCAACAACTTCGGCGCTTCGCCGCCCGCGCCGGTAGCACCACCAATGGCAGCGCCCTGTTCATAGGCATACTCAAGAAAATGCTGGTCACGGGTGATGACATCCCCACGCGTAAAGCCCATGGCCTCGCCCTCTTCCAGAACCGCTACTGACTCCTTGATCCGCAAGTTGCCAATAGGAGCGGGCGTGCTACGCCCAAGCAGGTACAAGTCATCGCTCAAGCCTTCCGGCTTTTGTCGACCTAGCTGGGCGATGAGGAAGCGCTTGGCCGCGCCAGAAGGAGCAATGTCGTGCAGGAAAGCCGGGGCTTCGGGCAATGAAAAGGTTTCAAAATCCACCGGCAGGCGGGCGCTCACACCTTGGGCGAAAGAATTCGGATAAGCGTCCAGAACATATTCCGCCTTGTAGGCGAAACGGCATGGGCCGAGAAACCCTTTGGAGGGGTCGTCGAACGAAAGGGTCATTGCATCCTTCCAGATGCCACCGCCATAGATCTGGAGAGTGAGGTTATACATGGGCCACCTGCAATTTATTGCACCTGAAAGCCGTATAAACGGACTGCATCTGCACTATAGTGCATTTTTGCTGTGCTGTTCGGGTTTAAAAATGCAATGTAATGCAGTTATGAGTGTAGAGATAAAAAAAGGAGCCACGAAGGCCCCCCGAGGAAATCTTGAAACTCAAGGCCTGCCAACACAGCCCAGTGGGAGCGAATTCATTCGCGAAGAGGCCGGTAAACCTTAAACATATGCAGCGTTTTCACCGCAGCATTCGCGGATAAATCCGCTCCCACATGAGCCCACCACAGTACGGGACCGTGTCTGATCAACCCTCAATCTCAACCAGTATCTCGCCCGGATTGACCCGATCCCCCTTGGCCACGTGAATGGCGACCACCTTGCCGGCGATTGACGCCTGGACTTCGGTTTCCATCTTCATGGCTTCGGTAATCAAGACCGCCTGACCGGCTTTGACCATGTCGCCTTCCTTGACCAGCACATCGACGATGTTGCCGGGCATGGCAGTGCTGACGTGGCCCGGCCCTGTGGCCTGGGCGCGCTTGCTGGCACCGCCGCTGACGAACTGATTGAGCGGCTCGAACACCACTTCTTCCGGCATGCCATCGATGGACAGGTAGAAATGGCGCTTGCCTTCAGCCTTCACACCCACGCCAGTGATATCCACGCGATAACTTTCGCCGTGCACGTCGATGACGAACTCGGTCGGTACGCCCTCCCCACTCGCACTGCTCACGCCACCCGCTTCCGGAATAGGCAACAACTCTTCGGGCTTGAGCGCGCCAGCAGCGCGATCTTCGAGGAACTTGCGGCCAATGTCAGGAAACATGGCATAGGTCAGGACGTCTTCTTCGGATTTAGCCAAAGCACCGATTTCGCCGCGCAGCCTGGTCATTTCCGGCTTAAGCAAGTCAGCAGGTCGCACGTCGATCAGGTCTTCGTTACCGATCGCCTGACGACGCAGTTTTTCATCCACTTGACCCGGCGCCTTGCCGTAGCCGCCTTGCAGGTAGAGCTTCACTTCATTGGTGATGGTCTTGTAACGCTCACCGGCCAGAACGTTGAAGAACGCTTGGGTACCGACGATTTGCGAAGTCGGCGTGACCAGTGGTGGATAACCCAAGTCTTTACGTACCCGCGGAATCTCGGCCAGCACTTCGCCCATACGATTCAGCGCACCCTGCTCTTTTAGCTGGTTGGCAAGGTTGGAAATCATTCCGCCCGGCACCTGATTGACCTGGACCCGCGTATCGACAGCCGTGAATTCGCTTTCGAACTGGTGATACTTCTTACGGACTGCATAGAAATACAGACCGATTTCCTGCAGCAGTTCCAGGTTCAAGCCTGTATCAAATTCGCTGCCTTTGAGCGCGGCCACCATGGACTCAGTGCCAGGGTGGCCTGTGCCCCAGGCGAAGCTGGAGATGGCGGTGTCGATATGGTCCGCGCCGTTTTCGATGGCCTTGAGTTGGCACATGGCAGCCAGACCCGCCGTGTCGTGGGAATGGATGAACACCGGCAGCGACTGCTCGGCTTTGAGTGCCTTGACCAGTTCGCCCGTGGCGTAAGGCGTCAGCAAACCGGCCATGTCTTTGATTGCCACTGAGTCGCAACCCATGGATTCCATCTGTTTGGCCTGACCGACGAAGGCCTCGATGGTGTGCACCGGACTCGTCGTGTAAGCGATGGTGCCCTGAGCATGTTTGCCAGCGGCTTTCACCGCCTCGATGGCGACGCGCAGGTTACGCACGTCGTTCATGGCGTCGAAGATACGGAACACATCAATGCCATTGACCGCGGCCTTGGCGACGAAAGCTTTGACCACGTCGTCGCTGTAGTGGCGATAACCCAACAGGTTCTGGCCTCGCAGCAACATTTGTAGACGTGTATTGGGCAATGCGGCCCGCAGTTGGCGCAAGCGTTCCCACGGATCTTCTTTCAGAAAGCGCACGCAGGCATCAAAGGTCGCGCCGCCCCAGCACTCCAGCGACCAGTAGCCAACCTTGTCGAGCTTGTCGCAGATCGGCAGCATGTCCTCGGTGCGCATGCGCGTTGCGAGCAGAGATTGGTGGGCGTCACGCAGGATGGTGTCGGTTACGAAGATTTTCTTAGACATTTGGATCTCCTCATAGCGACAAGCTGCAAGCTACAAGCGGCAAGTAAGAGCAGATCTGCTTTTGCTTGAAGCCTGCGGCTTGGAGCTTGCCGCTGCTTATTCATAAGCCTGCGTGAGCGGCGATGGCGGCAGCGATAGCCAGGGCCAGCTCTTCGGGTTTGCGCTTGATCGAGTAGTTAGTCAGTTCAGGGTGGCTTTCAACGAAACTGGTATTGAACTGGCCGCTACGGAATTCAGGGTTACGCAGGATTTCCTGGTAATACGCCGCTGTGGTTTTAACCCCTTGCAGACGCATGTCATCCAGAGCGCGCAATCCGCGGTCCATCGCCTCTTCCCAGGTCAACGCCCAGACAATCAACTTCAGGCACATGGAGTCGTAATACGGCGGAATGGTATAGCCGGTATAAATCGCCGTATCGGTGCGTACACCGGGGCCGCCGGGCGCGTAATAGCGGGTAATCTTGCCGAAGCTCGGCAGGAAGTTGTTCTTCGGGTCTTCGGCATTGATCCGGAATTGCAGGGCAAAGCCACGGTGAATGATGTCTTCCTGCTTGACCGAGAGCGGCAGGCCCGACGCGATCCGAATCTGTTCGCGGACGATGTCGATGCCGGTGATTTCCTCGGTGATGGTGTGCTCCACCTGCACGCGAGTGTTCATCTCCATGAAGTACACCTCGCCCTCAGCGAGCAGGAACTCCACAGTCCCGGCATTTTCGTAGCCAACGGCCTTAGCGGCACGCACCGACAGATCGCCGATGTAGGCGCGCTGCTCGGGCGTCAGTTGCGGGCTGGGAGCGATCTCGATCAGTTTCTGGTTGCGGCGCTGAATCGAGCAATCGCGCTCGAACAGGTGCACGACATTGCCGAAACTGTCGCCGAGAATCTGCGCTTCGATGTGCTTGGGATTGACGATGCATTTTTCGAGAAAGACTTCCGCCGAGCCAAATGCTTTGGTCGCTTCGGAAATCACTCGCGGGAAGGCTTGCTCCAGTTCCTCGCGGCTGTTGCAGCGACGGATACCGCGCCCACCACCACCCGAGGTCGCCTTGAGCATCACTGGATACCCGATGCGGTCCCCTTCAACCAGCGCCTCGGTAATATCCGCCACGTTGCCTTCGGTGCCGGGCGTAACAGGTACGCCTGCCTTGATCATGCTGCGGCGTGCTTCGGTCTTGTCACCCATGCGACGGATGACTTCCGCGGACGGACCAATGAACTTGATCCCACGTTCAGCGCAGATGTCAGCCAGTTCGGCATTTTCTGATAGAAAGCCATAGCCGGGATGCAACGCATCGCAGCCGGTTTCCACCGCCAGGTTAACCAGCTTGCGCGGGTTCAAATAACCCGCGAGCGGTTCGGCACCAATGCTGTGGGCTTCGTCAGCACGCTTCACATGCAACGCGTGACGGTCGGCGTCGGAAAAGATTGCCACCGAGCGAATGCCCATCTCGGCGCAAGCGCGCACGATCCGGACAGCGATCTCTCCACGGTTGGCGATCAGGATTTTTGTTATCACGAGTATTCCCTCGACCGTTGAACCGGTTTTTATAGCTGAACCGGTTTTGTAACGGGGCATGTGGTTGATTGCCGCAGGGACACCCTAAGGCCGATCAGGGATTAACAAAAATGAGTAAAAATTGGGTTGTGTATAAGTAAAGACTTATAGTTGAAGATTCAGCGAACAAGCGGGGTCGTTAAAAATGCGTAAGTCATTGATGCGTATGACATTGCGTCAATTACGAATTTTCAACGAAGTGTGTGATCTGCGTTCATACAGCAGAGCAGCGGAGGAAATGTCGCTTACTCAACCGGCTGTCAGCCTGCAGATTCGCCAGCTGGAAGAGCTCGTAGGCCAACCGCTGTTTGAATACGTCGGCAAAAAGCTCTACCTGACCGAGGCCGCAGAAGCGCTGCAATCGGCCAGTCGCGATATCTTCGGGCGACTGGAAAGCCTGGATATGCAGCTCACCGATATGCAGGGCTCGCTACAAGGGCAATTGAAGCTGGCCGTCGAATCGAGCTGTAAATACTTCATCCCGCACTTGTTTGCCGCCTTCAAGCGTAAATACCCGGAGGTGGTCCTCAACCTGACAGTGGTCAATCGCGCTCAAGTGATCAGAAGGCTGTCGGATAACCGCGATGATCTGGTCGTGATGTCCATGGTGCCGCAAGACATGGGCCTGGAATTCCTGCCGTTTCTCAATAATCCGATTGTAGCCGTCGCTCCGCCGGATCATCCGCTATGCGACGGACGTACCTTAGCGCTCAAGGATCTGGAGCCCTATACCTTACTGATTAGGGAAAATGGTTCGGGGACTCGCAAGGCCTGCGAAGAGTATTTCAAGGACAAGCGCGTGCACTTCACCACGACCGTAGAGATGTCGGCTCACGAAGCGCAACGGGAAAGCGTGCTGGCCGGGCTGGGCATCGCGATGCTGACCCGACACGCGGTCAGCCTGGAACTCGCCACCGGCATGCTGAAAGAGTTACCGGTGGCAGAGTTGCCGCTTTATCGCAGTTGGTGCGTGGTGCAGGCCAGGGATCGACGCCTGTCGCCCGTGGCGCACGCCTTCCTGGCGTTCATCCGCACCGAACGTGCGCAGATCAGCCAGCTGATGGAGCGTTTCGACGGGCGTCTTCCAAAGGTTTAGCCGCCTGCCAGAAGCGCTCTGAAACGCTCTCTTCAAAGTCGCACAGCTCTTGATTGAGCCGACGCGCTTCGGAATAGCTTTCTATTGCCCGACGGAACCCCATACGTCGCTGATCTTCCTGCTGACGGCGGGTTTTGACGGTGCTGCTCTGTTGCGAGTCATCGTAGTGCCGAGGCATATCCTGTCTCCCAGTGCGTTGCGGGAGTACAGAATGCCCGGAGGGCGTGACGATCTGACGGCGAATGCGTGACAGGATGGTTAAGGTCAACACGTGTCACATCGGAAACAAGACGCAACAACCGATATATTTATGTAGTGCAACCCATCAACACGACCTTGAGATAGTAGCCCTGCAGGACGCAATTAACTTTAGCAAGGAGCTAAATCATGAGCATTCAAAACAGAGACTGGCATGCGCAAGACGACAAAATGCCAGGCGTTAATACCTTAAAAGTATCTGGCATCGTGTCGCTACCTTACCACCTCCAGGCAGTTCTGGTTCGCAGTGAATCCCCCGCTGCCGGTAATCATCTAGGCCTCGATCTGATGGTTGAAAGCAGAAAGGACGAAATCACCCTGCCGGTGGAGAGGGATGAAACAGAACTGTTTGATAGACCGGTCAGGTACACGCAATCCAGTGGCGCAAGCATCACCGGGGTCAGTATCTTTTACAAAGGCAAGCTGCTGGCAAGCATCGATGACGTGCAAGTCACTCATTGATAAACACGGATTGGTTTCATAGCAGTGAACTGCTGCCGGCTACTTTCGGGTAGCTGGTAGCAGTTTTTGTACAGGAGTCGAAGCGATCAATCCTCGTGAGACTTGATCGACTTGGGCGAAAGACGAAGACTGCGCAAGCTGCGCTTCACGCTCTTGAGGTGGTTGACCAGACTTGGGCCACGCGCCATGGCAACGCCCATCGCCAACACATCGATGACTACCAGATGCGCGATGCGCGAAGTCAGAGGCGTATAGATTTCGGTGTCTTCATGCACATCAATCGCCAGATTGACTGACGACAGTTCAGCCAGTGGTGTCTGACTTGGACACAAAGTGATCAACGTCGCACCGGTCTCGCGAACCAGATTCGCCGTGATCAGCAGATCCTTGGAGCGCCCGGACTGGGAAATGCAAACAGCGACATCTGATGGGACCAGTGTAACCGCCGACATGGCCTGCATGTGCGGATCCGAATAAGCCGCCGCGCTGAGCAACAGCCGGAAGAACTTGTGCTGAGCGTCAGCCGCTACCGCACCCGACGCACCAAACCCGTAAAACTCGACCCGCTTGGCTGCCGCCATGGCAGTCACAGCCAGCTGCAACGCATGGGGATCAAGGTTTTCGCGAACTTCCATCAAGGTATGCAGCGTGGTATCGAAAATCTTCAGGCTGTAGTCAGCGACCGAGTCATCTTCGTGGATCGCGAACTGGCCGAAGCTCGCCCCGGCAGCCAGACTCTGCGCCAGCTTGAGCTTCAGGTCCTGAAAGCCGGTACAACCAATGGCACGGCAGAAGCGCACGATAGTGGGCTCGCTGATACCAACGCTGTGCGCCAGATCGGCCATGGAACTGTGCATCACAGCCGCAGGGTCAAGCAGCACGTGGTCGGCGACTTTCAGCTCCGACTTGCGTAACAGATGGCGTGACTGGGCGATGTGTTGCAGCAGATTCAAAGGGGCAGACTCGGCAAAGGTGCATGGGACGGGATGTAGCTTTTTTGTAGTTATACTACATGACCTGCGGGACGCCCAGTTAAACGCTCCTTTGATCATGAATCGCAGTTCGCCCGGCGCCCGTAGCCTACCTTGATGCCTATCCCCCTCACGTCCCGACAACCGCTCGCCACCCGTCGCCAGATGCTGCTTTTGTCGATTCGCGCAAAGCATGGTTTGCCCGGTTTCGCTCGGCACCCTAGAATGCGTCGATGCGCGATGATCTCTCCCTTCTGCTTAATTCCCTCAACGATGCCCAACGTCAGGCCGTAGCTGCCTCCGTGGGTCGTCAGTTGGTCCTGGCCGGCGCTGGTTCCGGCAAAACCCGTGTGCTGGTGCATCGCATCGCCTGGTTGATCCAGGTCGAGCAAGCCTCGCCACATTCGGTCCTGTCGGTGACGTTCACCAACAAGGCGGCAGCAGAAATGCGCCACCGGATCGAACAACTGATGGGCATCAACCCGGCAGGCATGTGGGTGGGCACGTTCCACGGCCTTGCGCACCGCTTGTTGCGGGCACACTGGCAGGAAGCCAATCTGGCGCAGACCTTCCAGATTCTGGACAGCGATGACCAGCAACGCCTGGTCAAGCGCGTCATGCGCGAGCTGGGGCTTGATGAACAACGCTGGCCCGTCAAACAAGCCACGTGGTTTATCAACGGTCAAAAAGACGAAGGCCTGCGCCCGAAGCATATTCAGGCCAGCGGCGATCTGTTTCTGACTACCATGAAGTCGGTCTATGAAGCCTATGAGGTCGCCTGTCAGCGTGCCGGCGTGATCGATTTCTCCGAGCTGCTGCTGCGTGCACTCGACCTGTGGCGCGACAATCCCGGCCTGCTTGCTCACTATCAGCGCCGCTTCCGCCATGTGCTGGTGGACGAATTTCAGGACACCAACGCCGTGCAGTACGCATGGTTGCGCTTGCTGGCGCAGGGTGGCGACAGCCTGATGGTGGTCGGCGATGACGACCAGTCGATTTACGGCTGGCGCGGCGCGAAGATCGAGAACATCCACCAGTATTCGTCGGACTTCCCGGACACCGAAGTCATTCGTCTTGAGCAGAACTATCGCTCGACCGCCAGTATTCTCAAAGCGGCCAACGGCCTGATCATCAATAACAGCGGCCGCATGGGCAAAGAGCTGTGGACTGATGTCGGTGATGGCGAGCTGATCAATCTGTACGCGGCATTCAACGAACACGACGAAGCCCGCTACGTGGTTGAAACCATTGAAAGCGCACTCAAGACCGGTCTTGCCCGTAGCGAAATCGCCATTCTGTATCGCTCCAACGCCCAATCCCGGGTGCTTGAAGAAGCGTTGCTGCGCGAGCGAATTCCGTACCGCATTTATGGCGGCCAGCGCTTCTTCGAACGCGCCGAAATCAAGAACGCCATGGCTTATCTGCGCTTGCTGGAAGGCCGTGGCAACGATGCGGCACTGGAGCGGATCATCAACGTGCCGGCCCGTGGCATCGGTGAAAAAACCGTCGAAGCGATTCGTCAGCATGCTCGCCATGCCGATGTCTCGATGTGGGAAGCCACTCGCCAACTAATCGCCAATAAAGGTCTGACCGGCCGTGCGGCAGGCGCGCTGGGCGGTTTCGTCGAGCTGATCGAAAACCTTGCCGCCAAGGTCATGGAGATGCCGCTGCATTTGATGACGCAAACCGTCATCGAGCAGTCCGGACTGATCAACTACCACAAGGAAGAGAAAGGCGAAAAAGGCCAGGCTCGGGTAGAAAACCTTGAGGAATTGGTCAGTGCCGCGCGCAACTTCGAAAACAACGAAGAAGACGCCGAGCTGACCCCGTTGGCGGCATTCCTCGGCCATGCTTCGCTGGAAGCCGGGGATACCCAGGCCGAAGAGCATGAAGACAGCATTCAATTGATGACCTTGCACAGTGCCAAGGGCCTGGAATTCCCTTACGTGTTCCTGGTGGGCATGGAAGAAGGCCTGTTCCCCCACAAGATGAGCCTGGAAGAACCGGGCCGTCTTGAAGAGGAACGGCGTCTGGCATATGTCGGCATTACCCGCGCCATGCAACAGCTGGTGATGACCTACGCGGAAACCCGTCGCCTGTACGGCAGCGAGACCTACAACAAGGTGTCGCGCTTCGTACGTGAAATTCCGCCGCTGCTGATTCAGGAAGTGCGCCTGTCCAACAGCGTCACTCGACCTTTCGGCGGCACGCAGAAGGTCAGCAACAGCAGCCTTTTCAATGGCACCGGCATTCCGGAGACAGCCTTCAGCCTTGGGCAGCGTGTGCAGCATGCGGTGTTTGGCGAAGGCGTTATCCTGAACTTCGAAGGCGCTGGCGCTCAGGCGCGTGTCCAGGTCAACTTCGCCGAAGGCAGCAAGTGGCTGATGATGGGCTACGCGAAGCTGGAAGCTATTTAGACTGCTGACTCGTTTTCTGAATGGAAATACTTCCTGTGGGAGCTGCCCCGGCGTCCTGACACCACGCTGTCGCGCAGCAAACACGGGACCTGTAGGAGTGAGCTTGCTCGCGATTCGATCTGTTGGTCGATGAATATATTGCCTGTGCTGAAGCTATCGCGAGCAAGCTCACTCCTACAGAAAATGCATTCCAGATCAGGTAGTTATTATCTTGTTTGACAGGAGCTGGGCTTGCCCGCGATAAGGTCAACGCGGTTTCATGTGAATCGTATCCAGCCTTATCGCGGGCAAGCCCAGCTCCCACAGACAGCAGTGATGCAGCGGCAGATTGAATCAGCCACCGGTCACCTCCATATAGATGACACTGTCCGGCGATCTGTCCTACAGAACTTTCAGCGAAGCCCTACGGACCAATCTAAATAGGGTCTTCGGCAATCACGCAAAAGCCGGAAACACTTGGCCGCTAGCCAGACACATATGCCCTATGCAATATGGCGCGCGTGCAATCCACAAAACGGGAATACCCTTATGCAACGTTTTCTAAGCATCGCTATGGCGTTGTGCATCGGGCTCACCATGAGCTTCGAAGCCAACGCTGCGCGTTTCGGTGGTGGCAAGAGCATGGGCTCGGCGCCAAGTCACCAGTCGCGCCAAGCCACTCCGACCACTCCAGCCGCAGCACCAACCGCTGCTGGTCGTCCTGCTGCTAGCGGTGCTTCCCGCTGGCTCGGCCCATTGGCCGGTATCGCTGCTGGCGGCCTGCTCGCTTCCATGTTCATGGGCGACGGCTTCCAGGGGATGCAGATCTTCGACATCCTGATCATGGCGGTCATTGCCTTCCTGATCTTCCGCTTCATCGCGGCCCGTCGTCGTAAGCAACAAGGCGAGCAAATGGCTACCGCCGCTGGCCCGATGACTTATCAGCGTGAAAACGCTCAACAGCCTGCCCAGAATTCCATCTTTGGTGGTTCGGGTGCAGCATCGGCAGCCGCTCCGGTGATCAACGCTCCGGCCTGGTTCAACGAAACCCGCTTCCTTGAAGCTGCTCGTAGCCACTTCCAGTCGCTGCAACAGCACTGGGATGCGAACGAAATGGACAAGATCGAAGAGTTCGTGACCCCACAGATGCTGCAGTTCCTGAAGAAAGAACGTGCGGATCTGGGCGACGCCTTCCAGTCGACCTATATCGACAATCTGAACGTGCAACTGGACGGCCTGGATGATCGTGCAGACAAGACCATCGCCACGCTGACATTCAGCGGTGTGTCCAAGTCTTCGCGCTTCGATCAGGGTGAAGTGTTCAGCGAAAGCTGGAACATGGAACGCCCACAAGGCGATAATCAGCCTTGGCTGGTTGCAGGTATTCGCCAGAACGGTTGATCCAGACCGCTCCACGCGTAAGCAGAAACCCCGGACTTGTCCGGGGTTTTTGTTTTATCCGTTGGGATAGTTATTTTGAGAAACGCTTTAAGCTACTGTATAAACCGCGCCATCAAGTCAGAGGAGCCAGGCCGTGGAAGAAGTCATTGAACAATTACGCGAAGCGAATGAACCTGTTCCGGTTCCGCTGGAACTGCCCGACGAGGATCAACTCGTTGAGGTAGAAGAACAGCTGTTCATCAACATCCCCTTCGTCTTCAAGGAATTTCTCCTGACCGTGAGCGACGTGGTGTACGGCAGCCTGGAACCGGTGACCGTTACCGACCCCGGATCGCACACTTACCTGCCGGAAGTCGCCGCGTCAGCCTGGGACATCGGCGTGCCGCGCGAGCTGATCCCGATCTGCCAGGACGGTGAAGACTACTACTGCGTCGAAGAAGACGGCACCGTGGTGCTGTGGTCTGGCGAAGAAGAGCTGGTCACCGAAGAAAGCTGGGAATCGGTATGGCACTGGGCGCGGGACGTCTGGCTGGAAAGCTGAGCTGCATTACCTGGATCTGTAGGAGCTGCCGCAGGCTGCGAATAGCGGTGTGTCAGGCAAACCGCTATCGGCGCCGTCGTAACCTCCGACAACTCCTACAGTACCCGGATTTATCAGGTTTCAACCGGGCCGCTAATGCCCGTTCGACTCCTGGTTATTCCCCAGCGTCTCCAGCAACGCGATCTGCATGCGCGTATGCACTCTGATGAACCAGCGCCATGCCACTGCGGCGACAATGGCGGCAATCACGGCGATTAGAATCAGCAGTTCGTTGGTCGGCAGGATGCTGGCGGACAACGCCGCGAGCATCACGAAGATCACCAGTAAAGACAGCAGCGGGATCACCTCGGCGATCACCTTGCGCACTCGCGCCGTGTGCCGACCCGCCATCTCCGGTTTGACGCCCATCTCAGCCAGCAGCATCGACAGCGCTTTGAGCTTGCGATAAGCCGCGATCAGGAAGGGCAGTGAGAGCAGCAATGCAGCGCCACAGATCCAGGCTTTCTGTTGCCCAACGTCGCTGACCCAGTCGCTGATATACACGCCGATACGCTCGGCGAAATAGCCTCCGCAGAAGAATATGGCCACGACCAGGGCCAGATTGACCCCGACCTGCAACAGAATCCGCCGAATCATCGATGCCAGCAGCGCGCCCTCGCCTTGTGGCTGGATGCTTCGCAGCCACTCACCGTACATGCCGAACACCCGCGCCACGCGGCGAGGCATGATGCTCGCCAACTGATTCGACAACGGATCGGCACCGCGAATCAGATAAGGCGTTAGCAAAGTTGTGATAACGGAAACCGCGACCGCCACCGGATAGAGGAAGTCGCTGGTGACCTGCAAGGTCATGCCCAGCGCCGCGATGATGAAGGAAAACTCGCCAATCTGTGACAGGCCCATACCCACCCGCAGCGAGGTCTTGCCATCGTTACCGGCGAGAAAGGCACCCAATCCGCAGGACAACATTTTGCCGAGGACAACCGCTACGGTGATCACCGCAATCGGCCAGGCGTATTGCACCAGAATCGCAGGATCGATCATCAAGCCAATGGCAACGAAGAAGATCGCGCTGAACATGTCTCGAATAGGCTCGATCAAGCGTTCAATTTTCAACAATTGCCGCGACTCGGCCATGATCGCGCCAATCAGGAACGCGCCCAGTACCATGCTGTATTCGAGCTTTACCACCAGCAGACAGAAGCCGAAGCACAGGCCCAGCACGGTGATCAGCAACATCTCATTGCTTTCAAACTTCGCCACGTAAGCCAACAAGCGCGGCACTACGAGAATACCGATCACCAAGGCGACGATCATGAACAGCGACAGCTTGCCGACGGTAGAAAACACCTCGCCCGAACTGACTGAGCCACTGACGGCGATCCCGGACAACAAGGCAATGATGCCAATGCCCAGAATGTCTTCGACGATCAACACGCCAAAGATCAACTGCGCAAAGGGCTGGTTTTTCATCTTCAGGTCATTGAGCGCTTTGACGATGATGGTCGTCGAAGAAATCGCCAGGATCGCGCCAAGGAATAGCGAATCCATGGTGCTCCAGCCGAAGTACTGACCGATTTCATAACCGATCCAGATCATCAGGGTGATTTCGAGAAACGCCGCAATGAACGCTGTTGCCCCAACCTTGAATAACTTGCGCAGGCTGAATTCCAGCCCCAGACAGAACATCAGGAAGATCACCCCCAGCTCGGCGAGGGTCTTGATCGTGTCTTCGTCGTGGATCAGGCCGAACGGCGGTGTATGCGGGCCGATGATGAAACCGGCGACGATGTAGCCCAGCACTACAGGTTGTTTGAGGCGATGAAAGAGGATGGTCACAACACCAGCCACCAGCATGATCACCGCCAAATCCTGAATAAAGCTGATGGCATGCATGGGTCCGGCTCCTTATGAAACGCATTGCTGATGGCCGAACTCTCATCAGGACGACGGAGAATTCAGCCACTGCAGTGCAGAAATCTGATTAATTTGTAAGAAATTGCCCGATCCACGGGCTTTTGCAGGTTAACACCGCGCATTCATCGATAAAGCCGGTGCAATATATGGAAACAGATCGGCTGCACGCGTGACGGCCTCAAGCCAGCAAGCGTCCCGATAACTGTCACACACCGCTTGAATCCGTAAGCACCGTCATAAGGTGCAATTTCTGAACCGCCTTGATCGTGAGTACGCTATGGAACCCGGAAACGCCCAGCTGTCGATGACTGTATTGATGACCCCGGACATGGCCAACTTTTCTGGCAACGTACACGGCGGCACCCTTCTGAAATACCTCGATGAAGTTGCGTATGCCTGTGCGAGCCGCTACGCAGGGCGTTACGTGGTGACGCTATCAGTGGATCAGGTGATATTTCGCGAGCCGATTCATGTGGGTGAATTGGTGACCTTTCTGGCGTCGGTGAACTACACCGGTAATACCTCAATGGAAGTCGGCATCAAGGTCGTCACGGAAAACATCCGCGAGCGCTCGGTGCGCCACACTAATAGCTGTTTCTTCACCATGGTCGCCGTGGACGATCAGCGCAAGCCGGCCAGCGTGCCGCCGCTGGAGCCAGAAAGCCTGGACGGCAAACGCCGCTACATTCAGGCGCAACAGCGTCGGCAAATCCGCCAGGAGCTGGAAAAGCGTTATCAGGAAATCAAGGACGAGACGCTCTAAGGCGAGACTCAACCCCGGTATATCAGGCAATACAGACTATCAATTGGAATGCTATTCCTGTGGGAGCCGGGCTTGCCCGCGATATATGAGACGCAGATATAAGATACACCGCGTGATCGTTTATCGCGGGCAAGCCCAGCTCCCACAGGGAACCGTGCTGACCACACTCTACAACCGCACCGCCTCAAACCTCACCCGAGGATGAGCCGTGCGGTCCTGGGCGCGGACCAGCTCCAGTTCGTAGCTGCCGCACGCCTGGGTCTCCAGCAGCACTTCATGGACCGCGGCGGCGGCAAATTCAAAAGCCGCAACCAGTTCATCACCCAGCAGTACGCGCGCCAGGAACAACCCGGACGTGAGATCGCCCACCCCCACTGGCTGGCGCGGAAAGGCCAGTAGCGGGCGGCGCAAGTGCCAACTGCCATCGGCGGTCACCAGCAACATTTCAAAGCCGTCAGCGGGCTTGCCGGGGTAATCCACATGTTTGACCACAATGGCTTTCGGGCCCCGGTCCAACAAGGCACGCGCCATGGCCACGCAATCGGACAACGACTCAGGTTTGCGGCCGGAGAAGCTATCCAGTTCCAACTGGTTCGGGCACATGAAGTCCGCCACAGCTGCCGCTTCTTCGAGCAGAAAATCGCTGACTTCCGCGGGCACGCTGCAGCCCTTCTCGGGATGCCCCATCACCGGATCGCACAGATACAGCGCGTTAGGGTTGGCCGCCTTGATCCGCTCAACGCCCACCAGAATCGCTCGGCCTTGGGCAGCGCTTCCCAAGTAACCGGAGAGCACTGCGTCGCAATTGCCCAACTCGCCAATCGCCGCGATGCCCTCGATGAGCGCGGGAATCTGTTGCGGGGGCAACACGTCGCCTGCCCACTTTCCATACTGGGTGTGGTTGGAAAACTGCACAGTGTTCAGCGGCCAGACATTCACCCCGATTCGCTGCATCGGAAACACCGCAGCGCTGTTGCCTGCATGGCCGAAAACCACATGGGACTGGATGGCGAGCAAATGGGGTGTACGTTTCATCTAGGGTTCCTGAACACGATGCAAATGCAGTAGTAAGAAATTTAAGTCGCGCAGTATGGCTGCAAAACCCCGGAGACAGTTAAGCTGGTGGCACTTTGTTGGAGTGCTTCTTCATGCTGACCCTGGGAAACATGTTTGTCCTGATGCTTTTGGCCACCGGTGCGGCATGGCTATGGCACGCCCACGGTTTGCGCGAAAGAGCGCTGGAGCGGGTCAAACAACACTGCGCGAAACTGGATATAGAGTTGCTGGACGGCAACGTGGCCTTGCGTAAGCTGACGTTTGCCCGGGACTCACAGGGCCGCAAACGTCTGGCCCGTGTGTATAACTTTGAGTTCACGGTGACCGGCGAGCAGCGTCACCCAGGCACCATCACCATGTTTGGTGCCCACAGTGCGCAGATCGAACTGGCGCCCTACCCGTTCGAGATGAAAACGCCGCCCCCGAGTGCAGAAATCATCCAGCTGAGCCAATGGCGGCAAGAACACAACAAGTGGAAGCAGTAGATTTCGCGCCGTGTGTGGATAGCTTGTCAGAGCAAACACGTAGCCAGTTCAGCCTGTAAGCGCGGTTCATCCTGAGGCTGTGTGAAAATCAATTCCAGCCGTGAATCCCGTCGCCACTCACTGACTTGCCACTGCACAGTATCCCCCGCGACAGCATTGCCTGACACCCAACCTCTTTCGCTGTGAATCACCAGTTTGGCGCGACGCCAGTTCATTCCCTGCAACCATATTTCCACACGGGTCAGATCCAAACGCTGGCTGGGGTGCCAACGCCAGCCGATGCTCCAGCCTTCCTGTTGAGCCTGACTGAGACAAATCGGTTGTACTGGATCAGCCCATACAGCAGGAAGCTGCCCCAGGCTCTTGGGGATGGCGAGGTTATCCACAGCAGATTTATCCACAAGCAGATCGGGCCGTGCTGAAATGCCGGGCAACTCAGCCAGTGAGATCCGGCCCTGCTCTGTCCAGATCAACTTGCCCGCAGGCAACTGTTCAATGAGCCTCTGGCGCGCCGCAGCATTCAGATCCGCTGATTTATTCAGTACCAGCAACCCCGCAGCAGTCAGCGCCGAAGCCTGACTGGGCGGCAGCGGATGCCCCGTCGCCAGTGCGGCTGCGTCGAGGACCATCACGCTGGGCTGAACCGTGAGCACACCCAGCCAGGGCGCTTGCTGCAACTGTTCGATCAACTGCACGGGATGGCCAAGGCCGGACGGCTCGATCAGCAACCGATGGGGTCTGGACTTGCGCAGTAAACGACCCAAGCCAATCTGAAAGGGCGCGCCGTTGACACAGCACAGGCAACCGCCAGCCACTTCGCCAAGTGCGATACCATCGGCGGCCGTGGTCAGCAGTGCGGCGTCGAGGCCGATCTGACCGAACTCATTGATGAGGATCGCCCATCGTTCATCTGCCGGCTTTTGCGCCAACAGATGTTTGATGAGGCTGGTCTTGCCAGCCCCCAATGGTCCGCCGATGACGTGGGTCGGGATGTTCTGCAGCATGGTGGTCGCTTATGACGAAGGCGTTTAAGGCCAGAATCGGGATGTTTCTGGGGATGTTACTGGCAACGGGTGCAGGAAACGCACAGGCCGAGGCGTGTCTGGTACACAGCCAGGCCGAGCGGCTGGACGTGAAAGTCTGTCAGGCCAATCGCAACATACCGCCCAAGCTGTTTCACGACGGCTTTTGCCAGCCGCAACTCGCTGGGCAGAAAACCGATGTGACGTTCCTGGAGCAATGCCCCACTGGAGCGTTTGGAATTTGCAGCAACGCACAAGTCGCCAATATGCCTTATCGCGAAGACATTCACTATTACGGCGTCGCCAGCGATGCGCAGTACTTGAAGCCATTTTGCGAGGGGCAGAGTCAGGGGAAGTGGCTGGTGCCTTGAGGGGCGGGCTTGCAATGCAACGGTAGGAGCGAATTCATTCGCGAAGCGGTGTTCCAGATGACAAAAATGTATCGGTTATAGCTGCCTCTTCGCGAATGAATTCGCTCCCACAGGTCAGCGTTACAGATCAAACAAACGTATTTGCCAGTCTCAAGCCAACCAATCCAGGGTCAACAGTAACCGCCGCTCATCACGCTGCAACGGCGGCGAGCGGTGTACCAGGCCTTGGCCTTCGTTGCCAACCCAGCGCTCGCCCTTGAGCAACGCTACATCGCCACAGTTGATCTGCCTGATATTCAGCGCATCCGAAGGCTCGGCCTGAGGTTTGCCCAGCTGGCTGCGATCAATGGCCCCCTCTCTCAGCCATTGGCTGCCAATGCCCGCGTAAGTGGTGATCAAGCGCACCGGCACATGATCGACATGGAAACGCGGACACATGGCTTTATCCAGTACTCGCAGCCGAACGCCTACACGTTTGGCGCCCAGCAGGCAGGCGTAAGCGCTGATCAGCCATGACACGTCGGCGATGAAACCCTCATAGCCTTCAAGGTCAGCATAAGCAGAGGCGAAGGTCTGGAGGTCAGGCTGAGCGTTCTCATCACTGATCTCCAGCGTAATGGCCTCCGCAAGCGGCTCGTTCAAAGAGAGCAGTAATGCGCCAAAGTCCTCGATGTGCGCAGGCAACTGACGCTGCCAGACTGCCAGATTCACATCATCCTCCAGTACTTGGCTGAGAATGGCCGGAGTGTCGCCCTGCACCTGACGAATACGGGGCTGCCACTTCAATACCGTCGCTAACATCACGCCACCTCCATTTCATGCCATGGGCCAAACGGATCGGGTAGCGCCACCCAGCCATTGGTGCCCAGAGCCATCTCGGCGTCCGTGAGCAGGCAGTTATCCAGCTCAGCGGTGAGCTGAGCAAAGTCGATGTTCTGGCCGATGAACACCAGTTCTTGCCGGCAGTCACCGGTTTGTGAGGTCCAGTTGTCCATGATTGCGGTGATGTTTTCTTCATCCTGAGGCCAATGCGCACGCGGCACGAACCGCCACCAGCGGCCAGCGAAACCATGACGCATCAACCCTCCGGCCTGAGACCAACTGCCCGCATCCTGATGCTTGCTGGCCAGCCAGAAGAAGCCTTTGGAGCGCAGCAGTTTGCCGTTGGTCCATTCCCGATCAATGAAGCTGAAGAAACGCTCCGGGTGAAACGGCCGCCGAGCGCGGTAAGCCGTCGAAGCAATGCCGTATTCCTCGGTTTCCGGCGTATGTTCGCCGCGCAACTCCTTGAGCCAACCGGGTGCGAGTGACGCCCGCTCGAAATCGAAACGACCGGTGTTGAGGATCTTCGCTAACGGCACCTCGCCCATCACCATCGGAATTATTTCGGCATTCGCATTGAGTCGCTGCAGGATGGCGATCAGCTCTTCGCGCTCGCTGGAACTGATCAGGTCGATCTTGCTGAGCAGAATCACATCAGCGAACTCGATCTGTTCGATAAGCAAATCAGTGATCGAGCGGTCGTCGTCTTCACCCAAGGTCTCCCCCCGGGTCGCGAGGCTCTCGGCGGCCTGATAGTCGAGCAGGAAGTTCACCCCGTCGACGACCGTGACCATGGTGTCCAGCCTAGCCATGTCGGTGAGGCTCTTACCGGCCTCGTCGCGAAAGGTGAAGGTCTCTGCGACTGGCAACGGTTCGGAAATACCGGTGGATTCGATCAATAAATAATCAAAGCGCCCGTCTTGGGCCAGACGGCTGACTTCTTCGAGCAAGTCCTCGCGCAGGGTGCAGCAAATGCAGCCGTTGCTCATCTCGATGAGTTTCTCTTCCGCGCGGTTCAGGCTCACATCACGCTGAACTTCGCCGCCATCGATGTTGATTTCGCTCATATCGTTGACGATCACGGCGACCCGCAGAGCCTCGCGATTGCGCAGAATGTAGTTCAACAGTGTGCTTTTACCGGCACCGAGAAAGCCGGACAGCACGGTTACGGGAAGACGGTTTGGCATCGGTATTCTCATCAGGTTGCAGGGTTTAGACCCTGTTCGCATGGCGGCGCGAGGCACCGTTCAATCACCCGAAGATGTTATAGTATAACAATGCAAGTAGTAAACTGTCTTTGTAGGAGCGCGCTTGCCCGCGATGCTTTCTGTCAGTCGATAAATATGTCGTCTGCGCTGACGCAATCGCGGGCAAGCGCGCTCCTACAGGGCCCATTTTTGCTGCGCGACAGCGGGGTGTCCGGTGCTAATCTGAGTTCACACAGAACCAGTGGGAGCGAATTCATTCGCGAAGAGGCCGGGACGTTCACAGCACCTTTATCGCCAGAATGCCACCTTCCCGGATATATCCGGTCCCACGAGTCTCTGTTTGCCGCAAGACAGCGTGGTGACAAGACACTCAAAGCTCCGAGAGTAGAAAGCTAAACCTGGCCGGCCCGCTTCTGCTCCTGCTGCCACGCCATGTACGAATCAATCGGCGGATTACGCTGAAAATAGCGCTGCAACCCTTCAAACAATCCATCCGCCACCGCCTGTTGATGGCGGGCCGTCACAAGCCGCTGACTGTCTTTGGCATTGGAGATGAATCCGGTTTCCACCAGAATCGACGGCACATCCGGCGATTTGAGAACGGCGAAGCCAGCCTGTTCGACGCGTTTCTGGTGCAGGGTGGTGATGTTCGCCAGGCTACCGAGAATGGTATTGCCCAGCTGCAGGCTGGCGGCGATGGTGGCGTTCATCGACATATCGAGAATGACCCCGGCCAGCATCGGGTCCTTGTCTTTGAGGTTGAGCAAGCTGGTTGCGCCCAACAAGTCCGCGCCATTTTCGCGCTGTGCCATGAAGCGTGCAGTGGCGGAGGTAGCGCCGCCCTCGGACAAAGCAAATACTGATGCACCGGAAGCCGTCAAACGCGGTGCTGCGTCGGCATGCACCGAGATAAACATGTCGGCGTTGTGTTTGTGAGCAATCTCAACGCGCTTGCGTAGGGGTACGAAGAAGTCATCGTTGCGCACCAGTTGCACATCGAAGCCTTTCTCCCGCTTCAGTCGCTTGGCCAACAGCTGGGCAATAGACAACACCACATCTTTTTCCCGCTCGCCCTTGGAACCTACCGCGCCGGGGTCCTTACCGCCATGTCCCGGATCGACCACCACCATGATGTTGCGCTTGGGGTGCTGCTTGTCACTGACCACCGGCGCACGTTGCACCGGCTGCGCCGCCAGTTGTTGTGGAGCGGCCCCCTCTGCGCCCAGGTCCAGAACCAACCGATGGCCCTGATCGCCAGCAGGCCCGAGCAGAAAGCTGTTGAGCTTCACAGGCCCGGTCAGATCAAGAACGATGCGCGTGTCATCACCCTGACCGTAATGCCCGGAGCGGATGGATTTGATCAGCGTGTCTTGCAGTGCAAGCTGACTGAAATCACCACTCAGGCGCGCGCCGCTTATATCGATGATCAGTCGGTCAGGTGCGCCGAGGGTGAAGGTCTTGTATTGCACTGGACCACTGAGATCCAGCACCAGCCGGAGTTTATCGGCAGTACGCCACAGGCGGGCGTTGCGGATCTGGGCTGCGTTGACGCCCAATGGCAAGGCAAAGGCGGCACTGGCCAGCAAGAAATTGAGCAGAATTTGACGGCGATGCATGCGGTGACCCATTCGAAGGTGAAGAGCATCCCGGCCCAAAAAAAAGAAATCGTCGAAATTATAGTTATAGTATAACGTGATGATTTACCTGACAGATGGCCTCTTTCATGAAACTTGCTTCACTTCCGGATATCGCCGCACAAACTTCCCGCCAGACACAGCCGCTGGATTGGGTAGGTATGTGTGGCATCGCCATGCCAGTGCGCATTGAGGGACAGCACGTCAGCGCCAAGGTCGATGCGGGGGTGAGTCTGGATGATGGCAGCGCCAGAGGCATTCACATGTCGCGTCTGTACCTCGCGCTTGAATCACTGGAAGACAAAGAGCTGAGCATGCACTCGATCCGGCAGGTGCTGATGAGCTTTCTCGACAGTCACGACGGCTTGTCCCGGCGTGCCTATCTAAATATTCACACCGAGTGCTTACTGAAACGTCCGGCGCTGATCAGCCCGTTGGCAGGCTGGAAAGCCTATCCAATCAGCATCTTGGCGAGCGCTGAAAACGATATGTTCCACGTGGAACTAAAAATTGACGTGGCCTACTCGTCCACCTGCCCCTGCTCAGCGGCGTTGGCCAGGCAGCTGATCCAACAGCAATTCGCTGCGGACTTCGCCAGCACCGAGCTTGAGTTTCAACGTGTTCTGGAATGGCTAGGGACTGCGGAAGGCATCGTTGCAACGCCGCACAGCCAACGAAGCACTGCGCATTTACATGTGCAACTCGATGATTTATCTCAAGAATTACCGCTTCTTCACTTGATTGATCAAGCTGAAGCTGCGCTCGGGACCGCCGTACAAACGGCAGTCAAACGAGCAGATGAGCAGGCCTTCGCATTGGCGAACGGGCAGAACCTGATGTTCTGCGAAGACGCTGCCCGCCGCCTGCATCACGCATTACAGCTCAATCCGACGCTGAAGGCCTTCACGGTGAAGGTGGTGCACGCCGAAAGCCTGCATGCCCACGACGCTGTCGCTCAAAGCAGTTGGAGCGCCGTGGGGAGTAAGCCTATCAAGTCCGCGGTTTGACCGCACCGCACTGCGCGCCCTGCCATACCGCACGCGTGTCCATGCTGCCGTTCTGCTGCTGGCCGGTGGCATTGAAGGTGCCGATAACGTGGGTGGTGAACTCTCGGTCACTCAGGAACTGAGCCTGGCCGTTGCCTTGGGCTTTCGGGCAACTGAAGGTGAATTTCCAGTTTTTGCCGTTGCGTTCGGTGATGCGCTGCGTGCAGCCGGACTTCGGATCAGTCAGCGGGATGTCATCGCCTTTGACCTGAGCATCGGTCAGACAAAAGCGCACGCCTTTACCCGCGAGCGTTACGCCTTGGTTTTCAAGATTGCGCTCGACCATGGCACGCTGTTCTGGCGGCAGGTTTTTCAGCTGCCCCAGAATCATTTGCAGGTCAGGCATGGCCTGTCCGTCCACTTGCATGTTACTGGACGTCAGCTCCCACAAGCCGGGTTGCAGCATTTGCGCCTGAGCCAATGGCGCGACCAGACAGCACATCAATGCCAAGGTGGACTTCTTCATTACTGGATCCTTGTTCAACCCATAAGGGACAGGAGCAACCGAACGTGGTCGCCGGACGATGAGGCTTAGACGGCAGATCATGCAGCCAGTTGCACCGCGAATAAAATAGCGACAATCCGCACCCACTGTGGTCTGTTAAGCAGCAATAGTGCGTAAGGAAAGATCACGAATGGATTACCACAGCCCGTATTTCTTCGGCTATGTCATTGGATTCATTCATCTGCTCGGGATTGTCGCCGCGATTCACGCATTGCTGACAGTGCGGACGGCACAAGGCTCGATCGCCTGGGCAATGCCGCTGGTATTTATTCCCTACTTCACCCTGATTCCCTACCTGGTGTTTGGCCGTAGCTCCTTCGATGCGTATATCAAGGCGCGACGTCAGGCCAACCAGGAAATGCGCACCGCCATCAGCGACATGAACTGGCGGCCCTGGATTGAAGAGGCGGTCGCCGCCAGACGCTCAGAAGTGTATGCGTCACTACGCGCTATGCCAAAACTGGGCAACACCCCGGCACTCGCCAACAACGAAGTGAAGCTGCTGATCAATGGCGAGGCGACATTCAGTGCAATCTTCGATGCCATCCGCGAGGCGAAACAGACAGTCCTGATTCAGTTCTTCATCATCCATGACGACGCACTGGGCCGCCGTTTGCAGGACCTGCTGTTGGAGAAGGCCGCAGAAGGCGTGGCCGTGTACGTGCTTTTCGACGGCATTGGCAGTCACGCACTGCCGGGCAGCTACAGCGAAAAACTGCGCAAAGGTGGCGTGCAGATCAAGGCATTCGCAACCCGTGGCGGCTGGCTCAACAGGTTCCAGATCAACTTCCGCAACCACCGCAAGATCGTAGTCGTTGACGGTACGAAAGGCTTCCTCGGCGGGCATAACGTCGGCGACGAATACGTCGGGCTCAAGCCACCTCTCGCGCCGTGGCGTGACACCCATGTGCAAGTGATCGGGCCTGTAGTTGCTTGCCTGCAGGAGTCGTTTGCCGAGGACTGGTTCTGGGCGACACGCGAGTTGCCGCCTTTGAGCCTGCCGGACAGTTTTCCGGAAGACGGCCTGCTCTGCCAACTGCTGACCAGTGGGCCCGCAGACAAACAGGAAACATGCTCGTTGTTTTTCGTCGAAGCGATTCACGCGGCGACAGAGCGGGTATGGATAACCAGTCCGTACTTCGTGCCCGATGAAGCGGTGTCGGCAGCCTTGCACCTTGCAGTGTTGCGCGGCGTTGATGTCCGTCTTCTATTGCCGTCGCGCCCGGATCATTACGTGGTGTATGCGGCCTCAACGCTGTTCGCCTTCGAAGCGGTACGCGCCGGCGTACGGGTGTTCCGTTACGGGCCAGGCTTCATGCACCAGAAGGTCGTGCTAGTGGATAACGAGATCACTGCGATCGGCAGCGCCAACCTCGACAACCGCTCGTTCCGCCTGAATTTCGAACTGATGTTGCTCACGGTCGACAGCGATTTCGCCAGCGAGGTGGAGCAAATGCTCAACGATGATTTCGCGTTGGCGCATGAGGTTTCAATCGAGGAAAGTAGAGAGACGCACCACTTGCAACAACTGGGCATGCGCGTGGCGCGTTTGATATCCCCGATCCTGTGAGGTGACAAGAGACCTGCTCCTATCAACAAAAAATAACTATCTAATATGTAATGCTTTTCTGTAGTCGCTCAGGAGCACCGCGATTCAGCGATCGCGCTCCGTCTGATGCACCGCCATCGCGGCTCCCCGTGCTCGTGCGCGTCTACAGAGACTGAGTGAAAACTACTGCGCGTTGATCAATTAACGATAGATGTCGGCCCGCGTCCACGGCAGATCATGACTGCCATCCGCACGAGGTTTGACTGCCAGAATCTGATGCAGGTTGATCCAGCCGTGGGCAAACCCGTAAGCGCAGCCAGCCAGGTACAAGCGCCAGATCCGTAACGTCTGTTCCGGGACCATGGCAGCGGCCTGCTCCAGATGCGTTTCCAGCCGGGAGCTCCAGTGCTCCAGGGTTTTCGCGTAATGCAGGCGAAGGCTTTCGACATCGACCACTTCCAGCCCAGCCTCGCTGATGTCAGCGCTGATTCGCGATACGTGGGGTAACTCGCCGTTCGGGAAAACATAGCGGCCAATGAACTCACCCGCCCCACGCCCCACCGGGCGACCGTCGATATGCTTGGCGGTAATACCGTGATTCATCACCAGCCCGCCCTCCTTCACCGCGCCAAACAGACGCTGGGCGTAAAGCGCCAGGTTGGCGTGGCCGACGTGCTCGAACATTCCGACGCTGACTACTTTGTCGAAGCGACCGTCCTGAGGCAGATCTCGATAGTCCAGCAACTGCAGGTCAACCAACTTCTCCAGACCTTCAGCCATGACCCGGTCTCTGGCCAGCTTCAGTTGCTCGCGACTCAAGGTAATGCCGAGCACTTTCACGCCATATTCACGGGCGGCAAAGCGGGCCAATCCACCCCAGCCACAGCCGACATCCAGCAAATACTCGCCCGGTTTGAGCCGCAACTTGCGGCACAGGTGATGGAATTTGTCCTGCTGCGCCTGCTCGAGGCTTTCATTGCCGGTTTTGAAATAGGCGCAGGAATACACCATCTCCTTGTCCAGCCAGAGCTGATAGAACTCATTGGAGACATCGTAATGGTAGGAAATCGACGCCGCATCGGTGGCTTTGTCATGGGGGCAGCGAGTCGGGCCACCCTCCTGATCTTCGTCACCCAGCGCCTGGGTCAGCTCATCGCAAACCCGCATGACTTCACTGATGGAGCCTTCCATGTCCAGCCGGCCTTCCACGAAGGCACTGCCAAGAAGGTCGAGGCTTGGGTGGGAAAAATCGGAAACCAGTTGGGGGTCTTTGACGAAAATCGTCACGCTCGGCGTGGGCCCGAGGTCGAGTTCATGACCGTCCCAGAGCTTGAGACGCAGCGGAAGGTGCAGATTCTGTAAGGCCGGTGGAAGTTGCGCGAGCATTTGAGTAAACCCCCAATGATCAAGAACTTGAAAAGCGTAGTTGAGGATCAGTTCTGAATTAGAACCAACCCGCTATAGGCGCTATAGCCAATAACTACGAATCGACTTCCGGGAACGACTTATACCCCACCTGATCCGAGCCAGACATGGAGGCTGAAATGCAGCACTCTTCATGACTGACTGTTAATTTGTAACAGAGTTCTTCAAACCTCAAGCAAATTTTTATACTTAACGAACCGCTCTGGTTCGCCGTTTATGCCAGCTATAACTGACTCAACGTTGCGCCGTGGCTGAAAGCTCGCCCAACGGCTCATGCAAACGCAGTAATCTGCCAGCGTTACCCAAGACCAACAGCGTGCTCAGGTTATGCAGAATCGCAGCGACCATCGCCCCCGCCGCGCCTAGCCAGCCAAACGCAGCCAGGGCCACAATCGCAAGCGTCCAACCCAGGCCGATGATGACGTTGACCTGCAGCGTGCGGCGGCACTGTCGGCTCAATCGAACACAGGTCCCCAGCCTTCGAAGATCACTGCCAATCAGCACGATGTCTGCCGACGCCAGCGCGATATCGGCACCACCTGCGCCCATGGCCACGCCTACTACGCCCGCTTTGAGGGCAAGGGAGTCGTTGATGCCGTCGCCCACCACCATAGGCCGGAAGCCGCGGCTGATTTCGGCCCGTACCCGGGTCAGTTTGTCCTCGGGCAAGGCTTGGGACTGCACGTCGGTGATGCCGACTTCCAGTGCCAGTGTGTTCGCCACGGCGTGCCGGTCGCCCGTCAACAGCAACTGTCTACCCAGGCCCAGTTCGCGTAATTCAGCCAGCGCGGCACGGGCTTCTGGCTTAAGCGTATCGGCCAGTAAAAGCCAACCGAGAAACACGCCGTCTAGTGCCAGACCGGCAATCGGACCATCGTGAATCGGGACAGCAGCAGTGGTAATACCTAATCGCTCGAACAACTCCGGACGGCCCAGTGCAGCAATGCCCAGCTCACTCGTCGCGATGACACCCAAGCCCTGAAGCTCGCGGATATCGCTGAGCGCCAACTGCTGATCCTTGGCAATCAGACTGGCCAGCGCGCGGCTGACCGGGTGACTGCTCGCGCTCCCCAGGCTTGCCGCCAACGGAAGTAGGTGCGGCGACTCCGGGCCAACGCTCTGCACAGAATCGATACGTAACGTGCCGAAAGTCAGGGTGCCGGTCTTGTCGACGACCAGCGACGTAAGGTCGGCCAGCTCTTCCAGAAAGGCCGAGCTGCGAATCAGAATCCCGTGCCTGGCCGCCACGGCAATGCCTGCAATGGCGGTAGCCGGAGCCGATAGCACCAGCGCGCAGGGACAAGCGGCAACCAGCACGGCGAGCATGGCCTGGGCATTATTCGTGATGAACCAGGTGACTGCGGCGATCAGCAACACCAGCACCATGTAGCTGCCCGCATAACGCTCCAGCAAGCGGGTGATCGGTGGCTTGGATCGTTCAGCGCTTTGCATCAGCGCGATCACCTTGCCCAACGTGGAATCCTGGCCGGTGCGCGTCACCTCGATACGCAGCAAACCGTCGAGGTTGATCGCCCCGCCGAAGACCTCAATCCCGGCCCTTGCCTCCAGCGGCACTGACTCGCCGGTGATCGGCGCAGTGTCCAGACTGGCCTGACCCGAGATTACCCGCCCATCAGCAGGCACACGATCGCCCGCACGCACTTCGACCTGATCGCCAGCGACAAGCGTCGAGTTGTCTACTTCCTCCACGCTGCCATCGGCCTTGATCAACCGTGCATGGCTGCGAGTCAGGCGGCCCAATGCCTGAATGGCTTCCTGAGAACCGATGACGCTGCGCTCTTCCAGCACATGGCCAAAGATCATGATGATCGGCAGCAACGCGGCCGTCATCAGGTCTCCGGTGGCCCAGGCACCCAGCATCGCCAACGCGATCAATTGATCGGTGACGCCATGCAGGCTGGGGTAACGCAGGCTGTGCCAACCGGCACTGACCACCGGAATTGCCACCAGCAGGGATGCCGCGCCCAACAAAAGCTGACTGACGCCATTCTGATCCGGCGCGACAAAACGCCAGATCAAGCCCAACCCCAGCAGCCCCAGGGCCAGCATCGCCAGGGTCAACTGTCGCGCAGCGCTGCGTTGTTCGGGGGGGCTGAGCATGCTTTGCGCCGAGGACGCTGCTACGGCTTCGTGAACGGCTTCGCCACTCATTGTTCTGCTCCCTGAATGATCAGGCGGGAATCGTCACGGGGATCGACGGTGGTCACGGAACCGGCCTGGCCGAGGATCTTTGGCACGCGTTCGCGATAGAGGCGCTGCAACAGACCGGGATCGCTCCCGGCGTGCATCGACTCGCTGAGGCTGGCTACCGTCGCCGTATCGGTGCGGGCTTTGGCCAGACGTTCAGATGCCTGGGCATGCGCCACTTGCAGGGTGCGGTCTGCCTGCTGATTGGCCGCTTGAATAGACTTTTCCGCGTCGTTTCGCGCATTTGCCACGGCCTGATCAGCGAGCTGGCTGGCAGTCAGAACCGAGTTGAAAGCGTTGATAGCTGCGCCGGGCAAACTCGATTGCACATCGACGCGGGTCACTTCGACGCCAATGCCGACGCCAGTCGCACTCAGCTCTGCAAGCCTCTGGTTGATACCGCGCACCAGATCGCCACGCAGGCGCTCACGTCTTTCGGCTGACTGGCTGTCGGCCGAAATCAGTTCAGGGCGCGCGACCAGAATCGTGTCCAGATCCCGCGCCGCCGTCAGGGCCACGGCACTGCGGTTGACGAGTCGGTCCAGCGCTGGCGCCACATGATCGCCCTGCAGAATGAAGGCATACGGATCGCTGACTTTGTAGTAAACGGTGACGTCCAGTTGCACCACCCCGGCGTCCCCGGTCAGCAGATAACCCGAACCGGCCAGCGCATCGCTCATCGGTGCAGCAAAGCTCGCAGCCTTGTCGGCCTGCACAGCCGCGAAAGAACGCAGCAGGGTTTCCACACGGCGCTCAATCACCCGGTCCGCAGACGGCAGCAACACCACCTGCTCAAACGGTTGCGGCCAGGCGGTCAGCAGTCCGGCGTTCTGAATCCGCTCCAATGCGCCCATGCGTAGCACCACGGCACGGTTCTGCGGATCAATCTGCCGCACGTTGGACACTGCCCAGGTCAGCGCGGCCAGAATCGTTACGCCATACAGAGCCAGGAACGCCAGACGGCTGGCCTGCATCCATGGATTATTCACGACCGGTCGTTGATTGCCTGACGCGTCGTGCTCACTCATGGTTGCGACCCGGCTTTGCCACTCGGCGCTGAGGAGCCATCCAGCTTGGGCGGGCCATCGACCAGCACCCGGAACGGAGCGGCATCGGTGCGCAGAATCAGTTTGGTGCCCGGGGTAACGATGGTCCCGAGCGTATCCAGTGAGCGCAACAGGTTATAGAGCTGTGGCGAACCGGCGTAGGCACGGCCATAGATTTGCGCAGCTTCGACCCGGGATTGAGCTTCGATATCGGCGGCCTTGACCGTGGCGTCTGCTTCAACGATCCGCGCATCACGCTCCGCTGCGGAGCGAATCTGCGCCGCTTCACGCTTGCCCACAGCAGTACGCTCAGTCGCAATGGTTTCGCGCTCGGCACGCATCCGGTCCACGGTTGCGTTGAGCGTCACCGATGGCAGGGTCAAACGCTCAACCCCGACCTGCAGCACACGCACGCCATAGGTGGTGAGCAATTGTTGATCAATCTGCTGACGCAGCTGGTTTTCGAATTCGCTGATCCGCACCTGGCTGGCATCAGTGTTCACCAGACTCGACAGATCAAAGCTGCTGGCCGTGGTTTCCAGCGCAGAGCCGACGAAGGTGCGGATTTGCCGCGCGGCTTCGTCCGGCTGATTTTGTACAGCTCGCATGAAGCGTTGCACGTTATCCGCATCACCCTGAACCTGCCAGGCGACGTAGGCCTGAACGATGATCCTAAGCCCGTCACGGGTGCCGACGTCCTGCAAACCGCTGGACGTGGTGCGCAAACGCAAGTCCACTGGTATTGCCGCCTCGAAAGGCGCAGGCCAGCGCCAGCTCAAACCCGGTTCCAGCAGCACCCGTGAAGGGTTACCGAAGCGCGTAATCACCGTCGCCTCGCCTGAGCGCACTTGCACCAGACTGGCCGCAGCCACGGCAAATGCGATCAGCAATGCAGCGAGCATCCCTCGACGCCACGGAAAGGCGGCCCCGGATGATTCGCCGTGATGGTGGTGACCGTGATGATGACCGTCATGGCCGTGGCCGCTGTGATCGTGACCGGCGTGATCGTGGTTATGAAACAGACTCAAGGGTCGACTCCTTACTGGACGGCTTTACGCGGCGCCGTTGGGTCTGCCGGTAGGGTGAAAGTACGCAGGTCAATGGTCGGCGCGTTGTTGGCGCCGCCCAGACGGTGATCGAGCACGAGCAGTTTCGAATGAGCCAGCCCTTGGCTGAGTTGCGTCAGGTACTGCTCCAGCAAGAACGCCTGACCCGCCTTGGCGTAGCCCTGCTGTTCGGCACTGAAACGCAACTGCGCCGCCTGGGCGTCAGCCATGACTTCCCGCGCGCTGGCGGTGGCTTTGTCATGGGTTTGGGTCGCGTTGAGTTGCGCCATATTCGACGTGCTGCTGGCAGCGCCCCGCTCCCGGGCGATAAGCGCCTGAGCACCAATCTGAGCGGCCTGAACCGCGTGGTAAGCGTTGGCGGCTCCGGCAGGCGGGTGAATCGCCTCAATCACCGTGGCGAGAATCTCAACGCCGCTGTTGAGTCGCTGCAAATCAGCCTGGATCGCGTTGCCGATTTCACGTGCCAGATCGGCGCGCTGTTCACCCAACAACTCGTCCAGCGTCCGCGAAGCAAAATCGTGCACCAGCACTCTGCTGGCTGTGCTGCGAATCAACATCGGCACATCAGCGCTGTTATAAGTGGCGGCCATGGCCGCTTCGTCAGTCAAACCGATGCGATACACCAGACGCACATCCATATTGACGATCTGAAAGCCCTGCTTGTCGCCCGCGCTGCTGGCGATCACCTGAGACTTTTCATTGATATGGCTGGCGTCCCACAAACGGTTAGTGCTGGCCGGTGCAGGTCCTTCTGCTGAATCAGGCACCGGAGCAGAGGTGACGCCGCTTGCCTGCGCAACGCTGGTGGCCAGTTCGTGAACCACGCCGTTTTCCACCCTCAATACCCGGCCAAATGGCCAGGGCAGACCACCGTGCAGTCCAGGCCCGAGCACCTCTACCGGCTTGCCGAACCGCTCGTAGATGCCCCGCCCTTGCATGGGGATTTCATGCACACCGCTGAGTGCCCAACCCAGCGCCATGACCACCGCCAGCACGGGCAGAAACGCCCGGCGCATGTAGGTGAAGGCCCAGATCTGCCGCAGGTCGATACCAAAGCGGTTATGTAATTCGTGCTGCAAGGCCTGCAGAGGTTGCGGCGGCCAGCGCAGCAAGCCTGCCACGAAACTGCTGGCCGTCAGCCGCGGCTCGACACGGGGATTACGTGGATTGAAGAGCGACAGCGCCGCGCGGATCAGCAGTTCAATGGCTACGAGGCCCGGCAATAATCCGCTCAACACCGCCAGCCGGGCCGTCCATGGACGTTCGACACTTGAGAAAAACAGACACACCGCACCAATCAGCAACACGGCAATCGCCACGCGAGTCATCTGCGCCAGTTGTGCCGCTTCCGGCCACTCGGCCTGCTCACCGCTGAACTGGCGCTCAAGGACCAGCAGGCCGAACGCCAATAACACCGCCGCGCTGCCAGCGACGCTGCCCATCCGGGAAAAGTCGCTGCCCGGTAGCGACAGGTCCCACACGGCGTCGAGACAAATCAGCGCCAGCAACGACCAACCGGCCAGCCAAAGCGTCGGTGCGCCAATCTGCGTCAACGTCGAGTGACCTAACCGACTGATGCGCCCAAGAAGCCGGTCGTACCAGCCGCTGTCCTCTGGCTCCAGAGTCTGCGGGGCGACGTGAGGCTCGCCGCCCTTGAACGCCAAAGCGCGCCATTGCGCGACGCCTTGGGCTGACTGCAATGCGGACGCCAACAGCAACAACGCGGCGGCAGCGTTGACCAGCACTGCTGGCCACAAAGTATTCGCCGCAAACAAGTCGGCGAACAGCGCCAGCATCAAACCGAAAATGCCAGCCCCACCCGTTATCCAGGTCAGGCGTTTTAACCGCGCCGCATGCACCGCAGCCCTTTGAAACCTGGGCAGGCCATTCAAGCCGCCGTGCTCAACATCCAGATCAACCCGCATCGACGCCCCAGAACTTACTGAATGTTGCTGCCATAGCCCGGCATTTGCGGCGGGCTGACCCACAGGATATGGCGTTACGATATAACAGCAACAATGAAATTTTTGTTAGATAGGACGCTGATCTTCAATGTGGGATCGGCTTCAGCCAGATTGCGGTATGCGAAGGTCTGACGTTGGCGACCGTACTGTTCTCTTTCTGGCTAAAGCCGGTCTCACGATGTCGCGCTTACAGAAGATCGCCAAACTGGTCGGTCGCTGTGGAAAAGTCCCTCAGATGAGACTTTTCGCGCAAAGATCAGCGGGCCATGATTATCGCGTTGTGGTTCACTAGAGCCGGGCGCGCCGTCGGGTTATCCACAGGCGCACAATTGACCTGCCGACAAGGATAGCTTCACGTTGATTTCGATCTATCAGCTCAAACCCCGTTTTCAAAATCTGCTGCGCCCATCAGTTCAGCGTCTCTATGACCGGGGCGTTACTGCCAATCAAGTCACCTTGAGCGCTTGCATCGTTTCTTTGTTGATCGGCGGGCTGGTAGCCGTATTCTCCGAACACCTGTGGGTGTTCGCGCTAATCCCCTTGTGGATGATTGTGCGCATGGCGTTAAACGCCATCGACGGGATGCTTGCCCGGGAGTTCGGCCAGCAATCGCGACTCGGCGCTTACCTCAATGAACTGACCGACGTCATCGCTGACAGTGCGCTATTCCTGCCATTCGCCTTGATCCCGGACGTCAGCCTCGGGCTGGTGCTGGTGGTGACGTTGGGAGCGATCTTCAGCGAATATGCAGGCGTGCTCGGGCCCATGATCGGCGCGTCCCGTCGCTATGACGGCCCAATGGGCAAGAGTGATCGTGCATTCGTGTTCGGTGTAATCGGTGCAGGCGTTGCCGTGGGCTGGCTCTCGGCCCTGTGGATAAACATCATCCTGGCGGTCGTCGGCGCACTGCTGGTTTACACCCTGGTCAATCGTGTTCGTCGCGGACTGGCGGAAGTTGCTGCGTCCAGTCCGGAAGATGTCGTCAACAACTCACAAGCATAAGGATCTAGGACATGCGTGTTGCTCAGGATCAGCGCTTCAGCACTCATGATGGCGTCGAACTTTTCTATCGCCATTGGCCAGCCACCGAGCAGGACCCATCGGTTCCGCGTCAGGCAGTGCTGCTGTTTCATCGCGGTCACGAGCATTCCGGACGCATCGCTCATCTGGTAGATGAACTGGATCTGCCAGGTTTCGATTTCTTCGCCTGGGACTCACGTGGTCATGGGCAATCGCCGGGCGCACGGGGTGACAGCCCGAGCTTCGCCACCAGTGTGCGCGACGTGCAAACCTTCGTTGATCACTTGAGCAGCACCTTCGACATTGCTGAAGAAAACATGGCAGTTGTCGCCCAGAGCGTAGGGGCCGTGATCGCAGCCACCTGGGCTCATGACTATGCACCGAAAATTCGTGCACTGGTGCTTGCGTCCCCGGCCTTCAAGGTCAAGTTGTACGTGCCCTTCGCCCGTCCGGGCCTGGCATTGCTGCGCAAATTCAAGGGCAACTTCTTCGTCAACAGCTACGTCAAGGCACGCTTCCTGAGCCATGACCCTCAGCGTATCGCGTCCTATGACAGTGATCCGCTGATCACCAAGGCGATATCGGTCAACGTTCTGCTGGGACTTTACGAAGCGGCTGATCGAGTCGTTGCCGACGCCGAGGCGATATCGATACCGACGCAACTGCTGATCTCCGGCGCAGACTTCGTGGTTCATCGCGGCCCGCAGGAGCGCTTCTTCGAACGACTGGGCAGCCTGCGCAAAGAGAAACACATCCTGCCGGGCTTCTTCCACGACACATTGGGGGAACGCGATCGTCACCTGGCTATTAGCCGGGCGCGACGTTTCATCCTGCAAAACTTCGAAGAGCCGATCTCACGACCCTCACTGCTGGACGCAGACCGGATAGGCGCCACCTGCGCTGAATCCGAAGCGCTGGCCGCACCTTTGCCCCACAACTCGTTGCGTGACCTTTATTGGCGAATGACACGCGCCAGCATGGGGCTGGGGGCGAAGTTATCCACAGGGGTAAAACTGGGCTTCGATACCGGCTTCGACTCCGGCAGTACGCTGGATTATGTTTATCGCAATCAGCCGAGTGGCACCTCTGCACTGGGCAAGGTGATTGACCAGAACTACCTGAACTCCATCGGCTGGCGCGGTATTCGCCAACGCAAGCTTAACGTGGAAGAACTGCTACGGCTGGCCATGTCGCAACTGCGCAACCAAGGCAAGCCGGTGCGTATTGTGGACATCGCCGCCGGACACGGGCGTTACATCCTGGAATCGCTGCAAGGGGTTGATCCGCTGCCGGAATCAATCCTGCTTCGCGATTACAGCGACATCAACGTGCGTGACGGCAGCGCGTTGATCGAGCAAAAGGGCCTTGGCCATATCGCCCGCTTCATCAAGGCGGATGCGTTCGACCGCAATGACCTGGCCGCACTGGACCCAAAGCCGACACTGGCCGTGGTTTCCGGTTTGTATGAGTTGTTTGCCAGCAATCAGATGGTCGGCGACTCATTGGCTGGTCTGGCAGCGGCCGTAGAGCCCGGCGGTTATCTGGTGTACACCGGTCAGCCATGGCACCCGCAACTGGAGTTGATCGCGCGCGCCCTGACCAGCCATCGGGAGGGACAAGCCTGGGTGATGCGTCGTCGCAGCCAATCGGAGATGGATCAACTGGTTGAAGCGGCAGGCTTTCGCAAGATCACCCAGCGTGTGGATGAATGGGGGATTTTCACTGTGTCCGTAGCGCAGCGCATCCAGTGAAGCCCCTGCGCGAGCCAGGCCTATGGAAGCGGGCCGTGGTGTGGCTGATATTTCTTGCACCATTTTTCTTCGCCAGCTACGGCTTTGCCACCTGGTACACCGCCCAACGTGCTGATGTCGGCACGTTGGTGTTTGGCTGGGAAAGGGATATGCCGTTTTGGGCGTGGACCATCATCCCCTACTGGTCCATTGACCTGCTTTACGGGTTTTCATTGCTGGCCTGTCTGACACGACGCGAGCTGGATACCCATGCGCTGCGCCTGTTCAGCGCGCAACTGATTGCAGTCAGTTGCTTCCTGCTCTGGCCTCTGCGCTTCACTTTCGAGCGTCCGGAGCTGGACGGGCTGTTTGGCTGGCTGTTCGCCGTCTTGGCAGGTTTTGACAAGCCGTTCAATCAAGCACCTTCGCTGCACATCGCGCTGCTGGTGGTGTTATGGGTCTGCTACGACCGCTATCTGCGTAACTTCCACGCAGGATGGCGATGGCTGCTGCACGGTTGGTTTGCGCTAATTGGCCTGTCAGTGCTGACCACTTGGCAACACCACTTCATCGACTTACCCACAGGCGCATTGGCCGGATGGTTCTGTGTCTGGCTATGGCCTGATCAGGGCCGCAGCCCAGCGTTGTCCACGAGGCTGAGCCATGATCCGCAACGGTTAAGACTCAGCGCGTATTACGCCGTGGGTGCCCTGTCCTGCGCAGCCTTGGCCTTGGTGCTTGCTGGTGGCTGGCTGTGGCTGATCTGGCCAGCGGTTTCGTTACTGTTGGTGGCGATCAATTACCTGCTGCTGGGCGCCAATGGCTTTCAGAAGCGCGAGAGCGGGAGCTTATCCCCAGCAGCACGCTGGCTATTCGCGCCTTACCTTGCAGGGGCGTGGATAAATTCAAGGTTGTGGACAAGATCACGTCCAGACCCCAGTTCGATTGTGGATAACGTCTGGCTGGGTCGATTACCTGCTCAATCCCAGCTTTTGCCGTTCACAGCGGTTGTGGATATGTGTGCCGAATTGCCGCTGAATACCGGTTCTCTTGGTTATCAGGCGGTGCCGGTGCTGGACCTGACCGTCCCCACTCTTGAGCAATGTCTGACAGCGGCTAGAGCAATTGAACGCTTGCGTCAGCGTGGCCCCGTACTGGTCTGTTGTGCGCTGGGCTACTCTCGTAGCGCCACAGCCGTCGCGGCATGGCTTCTACACACTGGACGCGCCGAGTCTGTGGATAACGCAGTGGCCATGCTCCGCGCTGCAGCGCCAAGAATTGTTTTGGGTGCCGGGCATACAGCGGTTTTGCACAGCACCACGCTTCCCTGACACTGCGCTGTTGCGAACTGAGACCTGTAGGTGCTCGTAAGATCCTACAGAAACGTTTTCAAAATCAGATAGTTGCAGTTTTTTTGAGAAGAGCGAGCTAGCTCGCGATGGCGTCAAACCGGCGCAGACTCACCTGAAGGCAAACAGAGATGTCCCATGAAATGCAGCTCCACGTGGTTGCCAGCCTGCTGCGTCGGGGTACGGCACTTGATAATTTGTCCACAGGGCTGACGCTGCTCAGTCTGGCCTTCGGCCTGATTCAGCTGTTGATAACCGGGGCTCAACCGTTCCTGTTGATACTCGCTGTATCGGGAGTGATTCTGGGTCTGCTGGAAAAGTACTACGCCATGCGCGTGGCATTTGACGCTGATCTGTTCCACGTCATAGCCAGCGATCCTCAGTGGCCAACAGATCGCACTGCCGCGCTGGATGATGCCTTGATCAAGCTAGGCCTGCAGCCTGTGGATAAAGCTGGCCGAGCGTGGTCAGTCCGCAGTCAGGGTGCGTTGCGGCTTCTGCGCCAGCAGCTTTTGTTTTTGGCCATTCAGTTATTGGTATTGCTGAGTGCCGTCGTTATTTTCCCTTGGTTGTCCTTCACCTCTTGAGGAAACGCCATGTTTGAACCCTTGGTCGCGACGCTGATTACAGCAGGCGCGCGCAGCATCACCGGTGCCCGCAGCCTGTGGCTCGGCAGCTCTCCAGAGCCGACACAGCGCATCTACTTCGCCAACCACAGCAGCCACGGCGATTTCGTCTTGCTCTGGGCTTCGCTGCCTCCAGCGCTGCGCAAGTTGACTCGCCCCGTTGCGGGCGCGGATTACTGGCAGAGCAGTCCTCTGCGCCGCTACATCATCAACGGTGTGTTCAATGGCGTGCTGGTGGACCGGCAGCGCAAGACGCCGGAAAGCAACCCGTTACAGCCCATGCTGGAAGCGCTGGAAAACGGTGATTCGCTGATCATCTTTCCGGAGGGCACCCGTAACCCTGAAGAGGGTCTGCTGCCGTTCAAAAGTGGGTTGTACCACTTGGCTAAAAGTTATCCACAGGCTGAGCTGGTGCCAGTGTGGATCGCCAACCTCAATCGTGTAATGCCAAAAGGGCGAATACTGCCACTGCCGTTGTTGTGTACCACCAGTTTCGGCGCGCCATTGCAGTTGGGCAGTGAAGAAAGCAAAGAACAGTTTCTGTCGCGCAGCCGTGAAGCGCTGCTGGCCTTGGCTCCGGAGCAGCTTTGATGGATAAGCAGACCCAAATGTTGTTCATGGGGATTGGCGCGATTCTGCTGCTGGCCTCGTTGATCGGCTACATCCTCAAACGCAAGGCTGGCGGCCCTAATTCGGTCATCGACAACCTGAACGCGCGGATCAACGCGTGGTGGGTGATGGTGATCGTCATCGGCATCGCCTTTTCGCTGGGATACACCGCTGTCATCCTGCTGTTCTACGCGGTGTCGTTCTATGCCCTGAGGGAGTTCCTGACCCTGACGCCGACCCGCAAAAGCGACTACCCGGCCTTAGTGGCAGCTTTCTACGTAGCCTTGCCATTGCAATACATCCTGATCTGGATGGATTGGTACGGGCTGTTCTCGATCTTTATTCCGGTTTACGTGTTCTTGCTGTTGCCGATCCTTGCCTCGCTGGGGGGCGACAGCAAACATTTCCTCGAGCGTGCATCGAAGGTCCAGTGGGGGCTGATGATCGCAGTGTTCTGCGTGTCCTACGTTCCTGCCCTGCTAACGCTGGATATCGCCGGGTACGAAGGCCGTAATCTGTTGCTGATCGCCTGGCTGGTGATCGTGGTGCAACTGTCGGATGTGTTGCAGTACGTCTGCGGCAAGCTCTTCGGTAAGCGCAAGATTGCGCCCAATCTGTCGCCCTCCAAGACCGTTGAAGGTTTTGTCGGAGGCATCGCACTTGCCTCGCTGATTGGCGGAGCATTGTTCTGGATTACTCCATTCAACCCGTGGCAGTCGATTCTGATCGCGCTGCTGATCAACTTGTTGGGTTTTGCCGGTGGCATCGTCATGTCCGCGATCAAGCGCGACCGTGGCGTCAAGGACTGGGGGCACATGATCGAAGGTCACGGCGGCATGCTCGATCGCCTCGACTCCGTGTGTTTTGCCGCGCCGATCTTCTTCCACCTCGTGCGGTACTGGTGGACGTGACGTGGCATGTCAGGCAACTAACTGATTTTTAATGCTTTTCTGTAGGAGCTCACGAGCACCGCCAGGCAGCGATGGCGGCCTGTCTGATACACCGCTATCGCGGCCTCGCGGTGCTCGTGCGCTCCTACAGATCCGTTTATTGCTGCGCGACGGCCGGGAGCTGCGCCTACAAAAAAGCTGCCGCTTGACGCTTACCCCCCTAAAAATTACAACCATAATTTAAAAGCCCGCTATCTTCTGGGCTTTACTTCCCGCATCTCGACTCAGGAGCAAAGGCTATGAGCAGTTATGACGTTGTGATTATCGGTGGCGGTCCGGGTGGCTATAACGCAGCCATTCGGGCCGGTCAGTTGGGGCTGAGCGTGGCTTGCGTCGAGGGCCGTGAGACGTTGGGTGGCACATGCCTGAACGTTGGCTGCATTCCTTCCAAGGCACTGCTGCATGCGTCGGAGCTGTACGAGTCGGCCGCGGGCGAGGAGTTCGCCAAGCTCGGTATCGAGGTCACACCTACGCTCAATCTTGCGCAGATGATGAAACAGAAAGGCGACAGCGTGGCGGCCCTGACCAAGGGCATCGAGTTTCTGTTTCGCAAGTACAAGGCAGAATGGATCAGAGGCTGGGGGCGCATTGCAGGTCCGGGCAAAGTGATCGTGACCGATGCACAGGGCGTGGAAACCGAGCTGCAAGCCAGGGACATCATCATCGCCACCGGGTCCGAGCCAACACCGCTGCCCGGTGTAGAGATCGACAACAAGCGCATTCTGGATTCCACCGGCGCGCTGTCTCTGGCTGAAGTGCCCAGGCATCTGGTCGTGATAGGCGCGGGGGTCATCGGCCTGGAGCTGGGATCAGTGTGGCGACGTCTCGGCGCGAAAGTCACGGTGGTGGAATATCTTGATCACGTTGCCCACGGCACGGATCTGGAAGCGGGCAAGACACTGCAACGTTCACTGTCGCGTCAGGGCATCACCTTCAAGCTCAGCTCAAAAGTCACGACCGCAACCACGACGGATAATGGGGTGAATCTCAGCGTGGAGCCCGCCGCCGGTGGCGAAGCCGAGTTGATCGAGGCCGATTACGTGCTGGTCTCCATTGGTCGGCGGCCTTTCACCAAAGGCCTGGGGCTGGAGACGGTCGGCCTTGAGGTCGACAAGCGCGGCATGCTTGAAAACAAAGGCCATCGAACCGCTGCCGAGCATGTCTGGGTGATCGGCGACGTCACCTCAGGTCCGATGCTTGCGCACAAGGCCGAAGACGAAGCAACGGTGTGTCTGGAGCGCATCGTCGGCAAGGCCGGTGAAGTGAATTACAACCTGATCCCCAACGTGATCTATACCCGCCCGGAGCTGGCCAGCGTCGGCAAGACCGAAGAACAACTCAAGGCGGATGGCCGCGCTTACAAGATCGGCAAGTTCCCGTTCAGCGCCAACAGCCGCTCCAAGGTCAACCACGAAACGGATGGCTTCGCGAAAGTCCTGGCCGATGAACGCACCGACGAAATTCTCGGCGTGCATCTTGTGGGGCCAAGCGTTAGCGAAATGATCGCCGAGTTCTGTGTCGCCATGGAGTTCGCTGCATCGTCCGAAGACATCGGGCTGATCAGCCACGCCCACCCTACCCGCTCCGAAGCCCTGCGCCAGGCGGCGATGAGCGTGATCGGGTTGCCGACGCAGTCGTAGTCTGGTGATACGCATGCCCCTGTGGGAGCTGGGCTTGCCCGCGATGGGTCAGATATCCGCGTTGTTCTTATCGCGGGCAAGCCCGGCTCCCACAGGAGGAATTGATGACGTCGGACCGGCTTCAACCGGGGAAGCGGGATTTCTGGCAAAGGACGTTTAGCGAATGTTTCGACGCTTTCCCGGCTGAAGCCGGTCCGACGGATTTACGCAGAACCTGTGGGAGCTGGGCTTGCCCGCGATGGGCTTGATGCGATGGGTCAGATATCTGCGGTGTCTTTATCGCGGGCAAGCCCGGCTCCCACAGGAGGAATGCGCCATCCAGAAACAATTCCGGCACATCTAAATCGTAATTATTTATGTTTTTTTCGAACCAGATGCTGTGTTTGTTATCTGTTGTCGGTACTTTGGCGTTCAGCAAGGAGTCGTAGCGCGCAAATTTTCTTGTGCAGGATGCACAGTACTCGTTAGGGGCTTCACCTTATGAATCGCAGGACTCTCCTGAAAGCATCCATGGCGCTGGCGGCCTATAGCAGCGTTCCGGCCTCAGGGCTTTTTGCTGCACGCGCGATGGCCGCCACGGCCGACGGCGAAATCGAACACTTCGACTTCGATGCACTGAAAGCCCATGCCAAGCAATTGGCTGGTCGGGGTTACGTCAGCAACAAGCAAGTACTGCCTCCTGTATTGGCAAACATGACACCGCAACAGTTCAACGCGATCAAATACGACGCTGGCCACTCCTTGTGGAACGAGCTTCATGGCCAACTGGACGTGCATTTCTTCCACGTCGGCATGGGCTTCAAAACGCCGGTGCGCATGTACAGCGTCAACCCGAAGACCAAAGAGTCCCGGGAAGTGCACTTCCGTCACGAACTGTTCAACTACGAGTCCAGCGGCATCGACAAATCGCTGGTCAAAGGTGACCTGGGCTTTGCCGGCTTCAAGCTGTTCAAGGCACCCGAAATCGCCATCAACGATGTGGTCTCGTTCCTCGGTGCCAGCTATTTCCGCGCAGTGGACAGCAACAGGCAATACGGCCTGTCAGCACGCGGCCTGGCCATTGATACCTACGCCAAGCGCCAGGAAGAATTCCCCGACTTCACCAAGTTCTGGTTCGAAACTCCGGACAAGAACGCCACGCGCTTTGTGGTCTACGCGCTGCTGGACTCACCGAGCTGCACGGGTGCCTACCGTTTTGATATCGATTGCCAGTCCGGCCAGGTGGTCATGGAGATCGATGCGAACATCAACGCGCGCACTGACATCGATCAGATGGGCATCTCGCCGATGACCAGCATGTTCAGTTGCGGTACTCACGAGCGCCGGATGTGCGACACGATTCACCCGCAAATCCATGACTCGGATCGCCTGGCCATGTGGCGTGGTAATGGTGAGTGGATCTGCCGCCCCCTGAACAACCCGCCCAGCCTGCAATTCAATGCCTTTGCTGACAAAGACCCGAAAGGTTTCGGCCTGGTGCAGACCGACCACGAATTTGCCAGCTATCAGGACACCGTTGACTGGTATCACCGCCGTCCAAGCCTCTGGGTAGAACCCACGACCCAGTGGGGCGAAGGCGCGGTCAATCTGGTGGAAATCGTCACCACCGGCGAGACCATGGACAACATCGTTGTGTTCTGGACGCCGAAGGACAAAATCAAAGCCGGGCAATCGGTCAATTACGGCTACAAGCTGTATTGGGCACCGCTGCCACCAGTGCGCACGCCATTGGCGCAAGTGCATGCCACTCGTTCCGGCATGGGCGGTTTCACCGAAGGCTGGGCACCGGGCGAGCATTACCCGAAGTTCTGGGCCCGACGTTTCGCTGTGGACTTCAACGGCGGCGGCCTGGAAAACCTGCCGGAAGGCACCGCTATCGAGCCTATCGTGACCGTCTCGCACGGCAAGCTGCAGGAATTCAACATCCTCGTGCTGCCGGACATCAAAGGCTATCGGATCATTTTCGACTGGCTGCCAGACAGCGACTCGGTCGAACCTGTGCAGATGCGTATGTACATCAAGACTCAGGACCGAACGCTCAGCGAAACCTGGCTGTACCAGTATTTCCCGCCCGCGCCTGACAAGCGTAAGTACCCGGCGTAGCCTGAACTGATGAAGAGGTGCATTGCAGCAATGCTGCATGCACCTCCGCATCACGATCGGCGAATACGCCAATATTTAATGTCCATTAAATTCATTACGTTACCGATGGTTAAAATACCTGCCTGTCGGATCGCGCTCAAATATTGACGAATTGATTGACAGTTCTGCGAACTCAGGCTGATATAGCCCCTGTCCTTTCTGATTTCCCCCTCCCTGTTTTCCTGTCGCGTTGACCATTCCCCATGGTTGATAAGCGGTAGCGTGGATGATGCTTTTCCCCAAGTGCTCTCCCTTTAACTACTGCATCCCCACTGAATTGAAATGCGATTTCCCGTGGGAGCGAATTCATTCGCGAAGGGGCCCGACCTGAAAAGCAGCTGTGCCTGGCACTACCCTTTCGCGAATGAATTCGCTCCCACGGGCCGGTGTTCGCAAGCTTCTTACGTGGCAACCCAATTCTCAATCAGCATTCCCGAGGCAGAAAACATGATGTTGAACTCTGCGAAAGGCCGCGACGCTCGCTCGTCGATTCTGGCCTTCAACAAATCGACGGCAGTGGTATGGATTGCCATCAGCCTGATCCTGATCGAGACCTTTTCCGGTGCGCTGCGCTTTTACTTCGACAAGGCAGGCATCGGGCCTCTGTTGTATGTGCCGAAAATTGCCTGCCTGGTGATGTTTGCCCTGGAGCTGCGTGATTACAAAGCCGGAAGGGTGGTCTGGCTGAGCTTGCTGCTGTTGGTGGTTTCCAGCGTACTGGCGATGCTTCACGGAGCCAGCTTGAACAATGTGGCTTTCGCTTTGTTTGGCATCAGTCCGCTGCTGTTCGGGATGGTCTGCAGCGAACATCTGGTCCATCGACGCAGATTGTTTTTATGGGTGATTGGCCTGTGTCTGGGGGCATCGCTGGTGGGCATCGCGCTGGACAAATTCACCTCGGTGCCGTGGAAGGGCTACAGCTACAGCATCGGCGACGCCGAGCTGAGCGCTAACACCTCATGGACTACGGATACCGAAGACCGCATCGCCGGGTTCGCCCGGGTATCCAACATCCTGTCGATCCTGATCGCCATCTACACGCTATACCTGCTCATGCTGCTGCGCTCACGGCTTCTGTGGCTGCTGTTGAGCCCGGTGGCGCTGTACGCCATCGTCTTGACCACCAGCAAAGCGCCCGCCGCAGCCTTCGCGTTGACCCTGGTGTTATTGCTGATCAGCCGCATGCGCTGGACGACGCGAATTGCCTGCGTCATGACGGTATTTGCGGGGATGCTGCTGCCGGTGCTGGGCATGCTCTATGACTTTGATCTGCACACCATCAGCAGTAGCAACTCGGCACTGGGCACCTTGTATGACCGCTTGATCAACACCTGGCCCAATGTCGCTTACGCCGTCAGCAAAGAAGGCTGGAGCCTCACCGGTGCAGGCTTCGGCATGTTCGGTGGCGCCGCTTCAATGTTCCCGGTTCCCGGTGGCGAGATGCTGGCCGGTTCGGACAGCAGCGCCATGTACCTGTGGGCGATGCTCGGGCTGGGCGGCGTGCTGCTGTACCTGATGCAGATTCCCTTGTTTTTCAAGCTGACCGATGACGCCAGCCATGTCGGTAGAGCATTGCTGGCGATCACCTTCTGCTGCTGCATGATCGGCTGGACCACCGACATGTTTGAAGTGACCGTTGCCAATCTGTTCCTGGGCCTGGCGATAGGTCATGCACTGTCTGACAAACTTCTCGATAGTCGACGAACCCCGAGACTGCAGGAGTTTTACCTGTCGCCCTCACCGACGGTGTACTGACCATGGCGGGCAAAGGATTTGCCGCCGCACTGGCCTGTATGACCTGGCTGACCTGCACTGCGATGCAGGCCCAAGAGGCTTTTATTCTGGGCATCAGCACCCACCTGATGAACTTCGACGCCTCGTCGAAGCCCGCATTGGAACTGGCTGCCAAGGCTGGATTCAGCGCCGTCAAAGACGACGTTTTCTGGTCGACCGCAGAGCCTAAGCCCAATCAGTGGCGCATCATCGCGCCGTGGCGGGACTACCTGAGCACGGCCACCCACTTGAATCTGAACAGGCTGACGATTCTGGACTACAGCACGGCCTTTCATGACAACGCCAAACCGCGCACGCCGACGGTCAAGGCGGGTTACCTGGACTACGTGAATTACGTCACCGGCCAACTGGGCAACAAAGTCGATTTCTACGAGATCTGGAACGAGTGGGACCTTGAAGCCCCCAAAGACCCGCAACTCAGTGCGGATTACGCCACGCTGGTCCGTGAAGCCGTACCGGTGATCCGCAAGAACACCACTCAGGTTAACGGCACTCCGGCCAAAATCCTCGCGGGCTCGGTGACACCTGAAGGCATGGACGGTGGCTTCGCTGATCGGCTGATCGACGCAGGCATGCTAGACCTCGTTGACGGGTTATCGATTCATCCTTATGCCCACTGCGCCGCCGACGGGCGCAACAACCCGGAAAGCTGGGTGCAATGGCTGCGCGATTATGAACAACACGTTCGCACCAGGGCCGGGCGCATCGTGCCGATCTACATCACGGAAATGGCCTGGCCCAGCCATAAGGGTCCATGCGGGAATACCCAACAAACCCAGGCGGCATATTTGGCGCAGATTCTGTTTTTCACCCGCACCGTCCCGAACATCAAAGGCCTTTGGTGGTATGACCTGATCAACGACGGGCCAGACAGAACCGACCAAGAGCATAACTTCGGCCTGCTCAATCAGGACCTGTCACCCAAGCCAGCTTATGGGATGGTCAAAGCCATCGCCGACGTGATCAGGCATTTCACCTGGGACGCGCAGGCCAGCACTCAATCTGCCGACGCCTACCAACTGCACTTCGACAGGGGTGATGAACATGTCATTGCCGCCTGGAATGTCGGCGGGCCACGCCTGGAGCAGATCACCACCCAGCGCCCACTGAGAGGCCCGGTCATGTTCGTCGACACGGCGGACCCGGCCAAAGGGCAAGTATCCGGCGAGGCCTTCTGGCACTGTCAGGACGGCAGTTGTGCTGTTCCCGTCACCCTCACCCGCTTTCCGAAAATCATCAGCCTGAACTCCGAGACAGTAGCGCCCCAACGCCCCTGATCTCACGTCCTGCCCCCAGACCGGATGACGTAACGCAATGGACTTCAGAAAAGACATCAATGGACTGCGCGCCATCGCGGTGATCGCCGTGCTGCTTTACCACTTCAATCCCGACTGGTTACCCGGCGGGTTTGCGGGTGTGGATATCTTCTTCGTGATCTCCGGCTACCTGATCACGGGCATCATCCTGCGCAGCCTGCATGCGGGAAACTTCGGCCTGCTGACGTTCTATGCATCCCGAGCCCGACGGATAGTCCCCGCGCTTGCGGCGCTGTGCTTCGTGCTCCTGTTGGCGGGCTGGTTCTACTTGCTGCCGCAGGACTACAGCGAACTGGGCAAACACATCGCTGCCAGCCTGGGTTTCGTATCGAACTTCATTTACTGGTTCGAAGCCGGATACTTCACTCCGGGCGCCCACGAGAAATGGTTGCTGCACACGTGGTCGCTGTCGGTGGAGTGGCAGTTCTACATGATCTACCCGCTGGTATTGCTGGCGTTGAGCCGAGTGATTGCCTTGCACCGTCTGCGCTGGCTGATCCTGATCGCCTGTATGGGCGGGTTTGGCTTTTGTGTCTTCGCGTCATTCAAATGGCCAGAGCCGTCGTTCTATCTGCTGCCGACACGCGCCTGGGAGCTGCTGGTCGGCGCTGCCGCCTGTGCGTTCCCCATCAAGCTCCAGACATCGCATCAACGCGCTCTGGAGCTCGTTGGGCTGGGGCTGATGCTGGCGAGTTTCCTTGTCCTCTCCGAAAAGGACGTATGGCCGGGTTATCTGGCGTTGCTACCGGTGCTGGGTACCCTGGCCGTGATCATTGCGGCGCGACAAGACTCGTTCCTGACCGCCAACCGATTCTCACAATGGACCGGCAAACTGTCTTATTCGCTGTACCTCTGGCACTGGCCGGTGGTGGTGTTCATGAGTTACTCGGGTTATCTGGGCGAAACGTCCAGCCTGGTGCTGGGCATACTCTGCGCCTTTGGCCTGGGCATGGCGTCTTATCATCTGATTGAAAAATCCCCCTCAGCAGTTTTCGGAAAACGACGCTGGAGGTTCGCCACTGTCAGCGCGTTGATCGGCTCGGTATTTGTCGCCGCAGGGGCGGTAAATGCTACGGAAGGTGCGGTTTCGGCACTGCGCTCGGTGAGCATTTCCGACAAGGCGCGCTTTGTTCAGGATTACGCCAATCGGCAGAAGAATCTGTATGAAACCTACTGGCTCAAATGCGACGCCTTTTCAGCATTCACCGAGCGCGGCCTGTCCGCCATTGATCCGTCCTGCACAGAGAAACGCGGGCACGGTGGGGTCTTTCTGTGGGGCGACTCTCATGCCCAGGCATTGTCCCTGGGTTTACGAACCTTGCTGGCACACGACATACCGTTCTATCAGGTCGCTTCGGCCGGCTGCAAACCCAGCCTGACTCAGGACAATGGACGCGCCACCGCGCCACGCCTGACCTGCAACTATTCCAACCGGACCGCGCTGCAAAGTATTCGCGAGCTGCGCCCGGATGTCGTGGTGATCGCCCAGAAGGATCAGCACGACAAAACCCGCTGGAATGACATCGCCACTCGCCTCAAGCGTTACGGGGTCAAACACATCGTCCTGCTGGGCCCGTTACCGCAATGGAGCCCTTCCCTGCCAAGTGTCATCGCCAACCGGCACTGGAAGCAGAACGAATCGCACATCAGCGACCCGGCTCTGGATCAGAGCGTCATGGCCGCTGACCGGGCAACCCACGGCCAGATTGATCCTGAGGCGATCGACTTTGTATCACTGATCGACAAACTCTGTATCGCTAACGCTTGTCTGGTGCGGCTGCAGGATGATTCGCTGCTGCAAATCGACTCCGGGCACCTCAGTGAAGAAGGCTCGCTATACATCGTGAAAAACTTTGTTCTGCCGGAGCTGAGCAAGCAGATTACTCAATAGCCGCCTGTGCAAAACCAGCCCGCCTGACCCCGATCAGCGCGGGCTTTTTTGCGTGTTACGAAAATCTTCACGTGACCGCCACGTTTGGCTGCTAACTTGGGCTCAGGCCATTTTGCACGGAGGCAGAGTCGAGCATGTTTTTACGCAACCTGTGTCATGGAATATTACTGACGGCGTTAGTCCTGACCAATGCAGCGCACGCAGAGGTTTACCAGGCTGGAGGCACCCAATGGCGGCCATTCAGCTATGAAGACAAGCAAGGCAATCTGCGCGGCATATCCACCGACATCGTCCGCCGCGTTCTGCAGCAAGCCAATATCGAGGCGCAGTTCGTTTCTTACCCGGTCAATCGGCTGCAAGCCATGCTCGGCAGGGACGAACTTGATATGAACTACGCCGACTCGGTGCAGTGGAACAGCCCCGAAGAACTTCAACATTTTGTGTTTTCCGAACCCTACCTGCGCGTCAAGGAACACCTCTACGTGCTCAAAGGGAGCCCCGCCGCCAAAGTCCCTGTGGATAAGTTACGTGGCCTGACTATCGGCACCGTCCGGGGCTATACCTACCTGACCATGGACCCGTCCTTTGCGGACAAGCACCTGGTCGAACTGGAAACCTCGGAAGACCCTGCTCTGCTTAAACTGCTACTGGCAAGACGCGTTGACGCCATCGCAATGGTCGATGATCTGTTCGATTACCTCGTCGCAGAACAAGGCATGGACCCGAATCTGTTCGAGCGTGGCGCGAGCCTCAGCGATTCTGCGATCAGCATCAAGTTACAGCCGGAACTTGTCACCCTGCTTCCGGGTATAAATAAAGCAATTCAAGCAATGATCAAGAGCGGCGAAGTGACTCGGATTCGCACGTCATACCTCTCTTCTCGTGCAGCAGACGGCTGCCATTCTGAAGCCGTAACCTGTTGAAATTCCGAAACGATCACCAAATCCGAATTAAGTTCAAATGTCCAAATTTATCAAGGACATAGCTTTAAACAATTCATGAACGGCAAGACTCGTCTTTACGCTAAGGCTCTCAGAACAACCAAAAACAGAGAGAGACCTGTGATGCCCATACCTCGCTTCCACGTCGCAGTGAGTCTGATCGGAGCAAGCCTGATGGCAAGCTCCGCAGCCTACGCTGACAACCTGACCCGTGATAATGGCGCCCCTGTTGGCGACAATCAGAATTCCCAAACCGCGGGTGCGACCGGCCCGGTCCTGTTGCAGGACGTACAACTGCTGCAAAAACTCCAGCGCTTTGATCGCGAACGCATCCCTGAGCGCGTTGTGCACGCGCGCGGCACTGGTGTCCACGGGGAGTTCGTTGCGTCAGAAGGTGCATCTGACCTGAGCAAAGCCAAAGTCTTCAGCAAAGGTGAACACACACCGGTATTCGTGCGGTTCTCCTCGGTGGTACACGGCAATCACTCGCCGGAAACCCTGCGTGACCCGCGCGGTTTTGCAACCAAGTTCTACACCGCAGACGGCAACTGGGACCTGGTCGGCAACAACTTCCCGACGTTCTTCATTCGTGATGCCATCAAGTTCCCGGACATGGTGCATGCGTTCAAACCTGACCCGCGCACCAACCTGGATGACGACTCGCGCCGTTTCGATTTCTTCTCCCACGTGCCGGAAGCTACTCGCACTCTGACCTTGCTGTACTCCAACGAAGGCACTCCCGCCAGCTATCGCACCATGGATGGCAACGGCGTTCACGCTTACAAACTGGTGAATGCCAAAGGCGAAGTGAACTACGTGAAGTTTCACTGGAAAAGCCTGCAAGGCCTGAAAAACCTTGATCCAAAACAGGTTGCCGAAGTCCAGTCCAAAGATTACAGCCACCTCACCAATGATCTGGTGGATGCGATCAAAAAAGGGGATTTCCCGAAATGGGACCTCTACGTTCAGGTGATCAAACCTGAAGACCTGGCCAAGTTTGATTTTGACCCACTGGATGCCACCAAAATCTGGCCGGACGTTCCAGAACGCAAAATTGGTCAAATGGTCCTGAACAAGAATGTGGATAACTTCTTCCAGGAAACCGAACAGGTCGCAATGGCTCCAGCCAACGTCGTGCCGGGCATTGAGCCTTCGGAAGACCGCCTGCTGCAGGGCCGCGTGTTCTCCTATGCAGATACTCAGCTCTACCGCGTCGGCACTAACGTCTTCAGCCTGCCGATCAACGCGCCAAAGGTTAAGGTCAACAACGGCAATCAGGACGGTTCGCTGAACAGCGGCAACACCACAACCGGCGTCAACTATGAGCCAAGCCGCCTCAACCCGCGCCCTGCTGTTGAGGCCGCTCGCTACAGCCAGCTACCGCTGTCAGGCACCACGCAACAAGCGAAGATTCAGCGCGAGCAGAACTTCAAGCAAGCGGGCGACCTGTATCGTTCGTACAGCAAAAAAGACCAGCAGGACTTGATCCAGAGTTTTGGTGAGTCGCTGGCCACCACCGATACCGAAAGCAAAAACATCATGCTTTCGTTCCTCTACAAGGCTGATCCGGAATACGGCACTGGCGTGACCAAAGTTGCCAAGGGCGACTTGGACAAGGTCAAGCAACTCGCTGCCGCACTGAAGGACTGATCAACACCTCGCTCGCTTCAGCTGTCTGGCTGGAGCGAGCCGGGCCTTCCAGAGGATTCCACCATGCGCAGAACCCTGTTCGCGTTGCTGCTGTGCCTCACCGCCGGCACTGCCAGTGCCGCCACGAACGAAGCAACAAACGAAGCAACTACCACCGACACTCAGGCGCAATTGCGTGAACTGTTTTTCCAGGCCGCACGTGACGGCCGACAGGACATGCTCAACGAATTCATCAACGCTAAATTTGACCTGAACGTTCAGGACGAAAAGGGTTACACCGCACTGATTCTCGCGGCCTATCACGGCCACCAGGAAACGGTGACGCAACTTCTGAATGCAGGTGCTGACCCTTGCGCCAAGGACCTCAGAGGCAATACCGCGCTGATGGGTGCCATCTTCAAGGGTGAACTGAGCATTGCTCACCAACTGGTTGCCGCCAATTGCGCGCCAGACCAACGCAACAACGCTGGCCAGACCGCAGCGATGTACGCCGCCCTGTTCCACCGCAAAGACATCCTCGACTCCCTCGCCGCCAAAGGTGCAGACCTCAACGCCACAGATTCCATGGGGAATCAGGTGCAGAACCTTGAACGAGGCGAGTTTCAGCCGTTGCAGCCGTCGCGGTGATACCCGCGCTGGAGCGGATGACATGCGCAGCAAACACAGACCCGTAGGAGTCGCCCCTGTGTCCCTGACACCACGCTGTCGCGCAGCAAACAGAGGGCTGGTGGGACTGGATTTATCCGGGAAGACGGCATTCCTGGCGATAAAAATGCTGCGGATATAATGGCCTCTTCCCGAATAAATTCGGTCCCACCGGTTCTTTGTGAATTCAGATAGTTACGTGTTGTTTGATGAGAGCGGCTTCAGCCGCGAGGACTTCGGAGCCTCCGACGAATCTTCTTCGCCGAAAACACCGTCCTCCCGGCTAAAGCCCGCCCCACTTCAAACCGCCGTATTGATACGTCCGATCTTGAACTTCGCCTCAAAATAACCACCCGGCTGCTCACCGATCTGCAACCGACCGGCGCATGGCGCGAGAATCGACGTTTCCATTTTCATCGCTTCTATCACCGCAACGACCTGCCCCGCCTCTACCGACTCGCCATCTTCGACGACCCAGCTGTGCAGGTTGCCCGCAACCGGCGTCACGACTGCCTCCGGGTCGGCTTTTTCCACAGCCACCGCTTCAGGAGCAGGCTCTGCGGAGTTCATGCTGACCCCACGCAAAAGCGCAGCGGGCAGGCCCAGTTCGTGGCGCTTGCCGTCGATTTCGACAAATGTGCGCAGCACCCCTGGATCGGCCGACGCAGCACTGCGCGGCGCAATCGTGACGTGTTCAGCAAAGTCAGTCTCGATCCAGCGCGTGTGAACGGCGAACGTATCGGGCGCCGTAAAATCGTCATGCGCCATCACGGCTTGATGGAAAGGCAACACGGTGGCTACGCCTTCCACACGAAACTCGGCCAGGGCACGGCGCGCACGACGAATAGCCTGTTCGCGGGTCGCGCCGGTGACGATCAGCTTGGCAATCATCGAGTCGAAGTTAGGCGACACCCGCGAGCCTTGCTCGACACCGGTCTCAAGGCGAACACCCGGACCCGACGGCGGCTGGAACAGCTCGATGGTGCCCGGTGTCGGCAGGAAACCATTACCGGCATCTTCAGCGTTGATACGAAATTCGAAGCTGTGACCGCGAGGTATTGGCGTGCCTTCGAAGGACAGCGGCAAGCCATCAGCCACCCGCAGTTGCTCGATCACCAGGTCGATACCGCTGGTTTCTTCGGTGACCGGATGCTCGACCTGCAGACGGGTATTCACCTCAAGGAACGACAACGTGCCATCGGCGCTGAGCAGGAACTCCACAGTCCCGGCACCGACATAACCGGCCTCAGCGCAGATATTGCGCGCCGAGTCATGGATACGCTGGCGAAGGGCGTCATCGAGATAAGGTGCAGGCGCCTCTTCAATGAGCTTCTGATTGCGCCGTTGCAGCGAGCAATCACGCGTGCCGACTACGACGACTCGACCGTGGCGATCCGCGATGATCTGCGCTTCGATGTGCCGAGGTCGGTCCAGAAAGCGCTCCAGGAAGCATTCACCACGCCCGAATGCAGTAACCGCCTCACGCACCGCCGACTCATACAACTCGCTGACTTCTTCCAGCTTCCACGCCACCTTCAGACCGCGCCCGCCGCCGCCAAACGCTGCCTTGATCGCAATCGGCAGCCCGTACTGCTCGGCAAACGCGACCACTTCGCTGGCATCCTTCACCGGACCTTCAGTCCCCGCCACCAAAGGTGCACCGACTTTCAGGGCAATACGCCGCGCTTGCACCTTGTCACCCAATGCGTCGATGGTGCTCGGATCAGGACCGATCCAGGTCAGACCGGCATCAATCACGGCGCGGGCAAAATCCGCCCGCTCCGAAAGAAAGCCATACCCCGGGTGAACCGCGTCAGCGCCGGCCCGTGCAGCGACGGCCAGCAGCTTCTCGATGTTCAGGTAGGTATCGGCACCTCGCTCACCGTGCAACGCATAGGCCTCATCAGCCTGGCGCACGTGCAATGCGTCGATATCGGCATTGGCATACACCGCCACTGAGGCGACCCCGTAGTCACGGCAGGCGCGTACGATGCGGACAGCAATTTCGCCACGGTTGGCAATCAGAACCTTTTTCATGAGTTATCAGTCTCGTCTGAAAGAGCCGGGCACACGGGCTCGAAAGCACCCAGCGGGTTGAAGCGAATGCGGGAATTGACCGGAATCTGACCGGCAAGGTCCAGGTGATAAGGCGCAACAACGGCGATGACCGGGTAGCCGCCCGTCAGCGGATGGTCCGCCAGAAACAGCACCGGCTGGCCACTCGGCGGGACCTGAATCGCGCCGACGGTGGTGCCCTCGCTGGGCAGCTCGCCGGTGATGGTCCGTTCAAGTGCGGTATCGCCCGCCAATCGAATACCAATTCGGTTCGATTGTGGCGTCACGCGCCAGGTCTGTTGGCCTAGCAAGGCTTGAGCGTCGGCAGTGAACCAGTCACTGCGCGGGCCCATGACCACGTCCAGGGTAATGATCTGATCAGCGCTCGGCATCTCGAATGCCTGTTGCTCGCCCACCGACACAGCCTCTCCACCTGATCGTTGCTGAATTGCCAGGCACTCACCCGCGGCCAGCGGTGCCGGCCCCACATGAGCGAGGGTGTCGGTGGACAGACTGCCCAGCACGGGCTCACGGGCAAAGCCACCGCGAACCGCCACGTAGTTGCGCAGCCCGGCTGTTAGCGAACCGATGCTGACCTGATCACCGTCCTGCAACATAAACGGCGCATAGAGCGCCGGGTGCAGCAGACGACCTTCGGCAGTACGCACTTCCAGCGCTGCCGTTGCACCCGTAACCGCCGCCACGGCCTGGCCATGGCAGGTAAACGTCAGGCCGCCCATCAGCACTTCAAGACAAGCACTGGCCGGATCGTTACCCACTGCCCGGTTGGCCGCACGCAATGCGCCGCGGTCCATCGCCCCGGAGGCCGATACGCCCTGCCCAGCACGGCCGGGACGTCCGAGATCCTGAAGCAAGGTCTGCAGCCCCGGCGAAACCACTTCAAGATAATCCCCGGTCAACGGCGACGCCTGCACACGGTTCGGTGCCGCCACAGAAACCGTCTTGTTCACCAACGGACCGGCGTCGTGAAACCGAACGCGATAGCCCGGCTGAAGAAGCGCCGGTTCGTCACGTTCCAGGTCCCACATTTTGGCTTCGGTAACACCGATGATCTGCCATCCACCAGGGCTGGCCTGTGGATAAATACCGCTGAAGCCACCTGCAAGCGCAACCGCACCGGCTGGAATACGGGTTCGCGGCGTGCTGCGGCGCGGCACCACGAATTCAGCGCCGCCGCTCAGGTAAGCAAAACCTGGGGCGAAACCACAGAAGGCCACTTTGTAATCGCTGCCGGTATGTCGCTGAATCACTTCTTCGGTACTGATACCGAGCTCGCGGGCGACATCATCCAGATCCTCGCCGTTGTAATGCACTGCGATGTCGATCAGCTTGCCAGCCTCGCGAACTTTGCCGTGGACGTCGCGCACAGCAATTTGCGCCGCCAACGCCTGACTGCTGATCGCGCTCGGACGAAAATGCACAAGCACTGTCCGGGCTGCCGGAACGAGCTCCTGTACACCAAAAATGGGCTCCTGCTGCAAGGAGTCGAACAGGGCGAGGGTCTCGTCCAGATTCTCCAATTCAACCAGAAGCGCGTCCAGGCTGGCCGGGTAGAAACGCATGATCAACTCCTATACGTGGTAATGGCCGTCAGGGACATCAGTGATGAACATATGGCCCGGCGCATGGGATACGGCAAAAGGCACCCGAGAGGCCATGACCACGGCCTGAGGCGTCACACCGCAGGCCCAGAACACCGGAATCTCGCCGGGCTTGATGGTCACTGCGTCTCCGAAATCCGGACGGGAAATGTCCTTGATACCCAGCAACGCAGGCTCGCCGACATGCACGGGCGCACCGTGCACGCCGGGATAGCGCGCAGTGATTTTCACGGCATCGGCAACGCGGTCGGCGGCGATGGGCCGCATCGAAACCACCATCTCGCCTTGCAGACGGCCAGCGGGTCGGCAGATACGATTGGTGCGATACATCGGCACGTTGCAGTTCTCGCTGATGTGCCTGATGTCGATGCCCGCATTCAACAGATCGGTTTCGAACGTGAAGCTGCAGCCGATGAGGAAGGTCACCAGATCGGTGTGTTGCGCCCAGATATCACGGACATCAGTCACCTCTTCAGCCAGTTGCCCGTCGCGCCAGACCCGGTACAACGGCAGGTCGGTGCGCAAGTCGGCCTGATCGGCCAGAAAGGTGCTGTGGCTACCCGGTTCGGTCACGTCGAGGATCGGGCAGGCCTGCGGGTTGCGCTGGGCGAACAGCAGGAAGTCATACGCCCATTCCCGGGGTAACGAAATCATGTTGGCTTGCGTCATCCCCGGCGCGTGCCCGGCAGTGGGTGAAACCGTCCCTTCGCGGTAAAGGGCACGGGCGGCAACGGCGGCTTCACGGGCTTCTTTAATCGAGTTCATGTCAGCCTCAGGTGAATGCGCGAATGGTGATATCTGCCTCAAGCAGATGCTTTCTCAGGGCGCGCGCGATGCCTACAGCGTCAGGACTGTCGCCATGCACACAGATCGAATCAGCCTCAAGGTGAATCAGCTCGCCGTTCTCGGTTTCGATGACGCCTTCATGCACCAGGCGCAGCATACGCTTGGCGATTAGCTCGGGATCATGCAACACCGCACCGGCTTTCGAGCGGGATACCAGCGTACCTGCGCTGGTGTATGCACGATCCGCGAACGCCTCAGACACACAGGAAAGACCGGCATCGCGGGCCCATCCCAGCAGGCTGGAGTTGGCCAGACAGACCAGTTTCAGCGTCGGATCAATGCGCAGAATCGCCTGAATGACTGCCGCCGCCTGCTTCGCATCACCTGCAATGGTGTTGTAGAGCGCGCCGTGGGGTTTCACATAGCTCACTTGGGTACCGGCGCTACGGGCCAGGCCTTGAAGCGCCCCTATCTGATAAATCACATCGGCAGTCAGTTGCTCGGCAGGCACGTCCATGTTGCGCCGCCCGAACCCGACAAGGTCCGGGTAGGCCACATGAGCCCCGACCGCAACCCCACGAGCGGCAGCCGCCTCTAGGGTGCGCAGTATTCCAGCTGGATCACCCGCGTGAAATCCACACGCCACGTTGGCACTGGTGACCACTTCAAGGATCGCCGCATCGTCGCCCATGCTCCAGGCACCGAAGCTCTCTCCAAGGTCGCTGTTAATATCTATGTTTGGCATTTCTTGACTCCTTGGCCTCTGATATCGGAATCAGACCACATTGAGGAAGGCGAAGACCGGCCCGATGGACTTGATCGCCATATACCAGGTCAGCAGGCAGGTCAGGGCACCGAGTAGCAGCAGCCAGCGCGGGTAATGGTAGCCGCCCATCATGTCCGACCGGCGCCAGCCCACGTAGATAAAGAGGCTCAATCCAATTGGCAGAATCAGGCCGTTGAAACCGCCCGCGAATAGCAGAAGTGCGGCTGGTGCAGTACCCATCAGCACGTAGACCAGCAGCGATACGGCAATGAATACCGTCGTGGCGCGGTTACGACCCTGTTCAGTGATGTCCGGCTTGAATACCGAGATAAAGGAGATGGAAGTGTAAGCGGCACCGATTACGCTGGTGATTGCTGCGGCCCAGAGTATCAATCCAAATGCACGCAGGCCGAACTGGCCAGCCGCAGCCTGAAAGGCTTGGGCTGCCGGGTTGGCACCTTGACCCGAAGTGTCGATGACCACACCACTGGCAACCACACCGAGGATGGCCAGAAACAGCACGTAACGCATGAGACCTGTGACCAGGATGCCACTCAAGGCTGCTCTCGTAACCGCCTCAAGGTTTTCTTCGCCGGTTGTGCCCCGGTCCAGCAGGCGGTGTGCCCCAGCATAGGTGATGTAACCACCGACAGTGCCGCCGACAATGGTTGTGATCGTGGCGAAATTGATCTGATCAGGGAGTACGGTCTGGTATAGCGCTTCACCCAGCGGAGGGTTAGAGGCGAACGCAACGAACACCGTCAGACCAATCATTATCACGCCTAGCCAGACAATCATGCGATCAACAGCAAGGCCGGCGCGATGGGAGGAAAATATTCCGATGGCCAGCAGTGCGCTCAAGCCACCGCCCCACTTGGCATCAAGGCCGAGCAGCGCATTCAGACCCAGCCCGGCACCCGCGATATTACCGACGTTGAACACCAGGCCACCGAAGATCACCAGTACCGCCAGCAGATAACCACTGCCAGGAATCGCCTTATTGGCCAGCTCAGCGGCGCGCATGCGAGTCAGGGTGACTATTCGCCAGATATTAAGCTGTACGACGAAGTCGATCAGGATCGACGCGAGGATACCGAACGCAAATGCGGCACCCATTTTTGCCGTGAAGGTAGCGGTCTGGGTGATGAACCCGGGCCCGATAGCGGAGGTTGCCATCATGAAGATCGCGGCGACTAACGACGCCCGCCGCGTCTTTGTGAACTCTAGCGTGGTCTGTGTCACGGCATCATTCCTACAGTGAGAGATGTTGCCAACAGAGCAATGTGTGTGCCAACACTCAACAAATGCCGCTTAAGTGTAGGTTTAACAACGAAACATTGTTGAACAATCCATCATTAATGAGTGGACGATATGCACCACTTCGTTACGCGATCACTCATGAATGCTACTTAATGAAGCGCGTAACGAGCTTCTTCCTTGCCACACCGTCAGGTCTCATGGAATATCGGCGCGGCTTTTATCATCATGGAACCCTTATGAAAGATGCGCCTGCTCTTCCCAACCGCACCCTGGGAGAGTCCATTACCCAGGAAGTCCGAAGAATGCTGGTCGAGGGTGAGTTAATCCCCGGTCAACGTCTCTCCGAGGCTGCGCTGGCAGAAAGCCTGAACATCTCTCGCAATACCCTGAGAGAAGCCTTCAGGGTGCTGACCCGTGAAGGGCTGCTCAAGCACGAACCCAACCGTGGAGTAACGGTTGCGGAACCCGACATGGCATCCATCATCGACATCTACCGTGTGCGGCGCTTCATCGAGTGCAAAGCCATCGCGCAAGGTTATCCACTGCATCCCGGAACGCTGCACATGCGCGAAGCAGTTGAGGCCGGCATACAGGCCCGGGAAGCCAAAGACTGGAAAGCAGTCGGCACCGCCAACATGATGTTCCACCGGGCCATCATCGAACTGGCAGACAGCCCTCGTCTGGTGGTGTTCTACGGACAGATCTCGGCTGAATTGAGACTGGCTTTCGGGCTGCTCAATAACCCGCAGCTGTTGCACCTGCCGTTTCTCGACATGAACGCCTCGATTCTGCGATGCCTTGAAGAAGGCCGTGCAGACGAGGCGTCTACCATGCTCGGGGCATATCTGGATCAGTCGGAACGAGTGGTGCTGGCGGCTTATGAACGGACGATGAGCCGGTAGGTAGATAGACTTACAGCTTTAAATCAAAGGCTGAGTAAACCAGGGTCACTCCTCGTCCTGACTCTTGCTGGCCCGATACCGGCCAGGAGACATTCCGAACCATCGCTCACAGGCTTTATTAAACGCACTCTGATTTTTAAACGCGACCCGGTAGCTAATTTGTTTAAGCGACAAAATACTGGTGGTCAGCAGTTGATGGCTCTGCTGCATCTTGACTTGATCTACCAGCTTCTTGACATTTTGCCCTTCCGGTTCCAGCGCCTTGGTGAGTTGATAAGGCGTCAACTGCATGGTGTGCGCGATATCTTCGATGGTCACGGGGCGATTCTGGCTCAGGTGTTGAAGCACTGTGCTCTTGGTGCGCGCGCTCACATTGTCGATGTTGATCGTGTTCTGCTGCATCGCCAGATAATCATTATGGATAGCCTGAAGCAGCACATTGCCGGTGGCTATCGGCAAGTCGCCATCCTCACGCTTGAAGGTGAGCGCGTTCACCTCGGACCTGAATTTCAAATTCGGCCCGAACAGCTTTTTGAGTTGCGTAGTATCGCTGGGCTCGTCGTAAGTAAACTCGGCACATAAAGGTATGATTTTTTTACGGGGTGCCAACCAGTGAAGCAGTCCAAGGGTTATGGACGCCGCCGCATCAATGAATGGTCTCGGCAACTCCGGCTCTCTGGAGTTTTCCGCAAAGCCTATGAGCTTGAGGGTACTGCCCTGCCTGTCCAGGTACATGCAAAAACCCGAACTCACGACAGAGTGGAAATCCACGATATATTTCAAGGCATCGCTTATTGTCGAACTCGACATAATCGCGTATCCCAGAAAATCCAGATTGCCTGGATGCGCGTTGTCGTAAGCGAGAAGTCCGATGTCATCACTGGCACCCATCTTTTGCGCCAGCATAAATAACTTGCTTAACTCTTTTACTGGAACCTGTCGTCCTTCGAGATCAATACCTGACAGTTGAAGATCTGGACGCTCCCGTGCACTTTCACTGTCGTTGATTGAGGCAAAGACGGCTTCAGCAAATGCTTGAGCCAAAGAAGAGGAAATAAACTGCATAACTGCTCATCGTCGAATGGGTTTTTCCTGCGTATTTTCCATAATCCATTATTACCTGTGGCTGGCCAGTAACGCCTTTATCGCCGCGCGGGTGGCGACCTCTGCATCGCATGCCCGGCCCACCGGCGATTCTAGAGCCTTTCATACTGAGAATGCCAGACCATGAGATTCTCCCGAATAAAACTCCGTCACGACATTGGCAATATCATTTCATGACGATATCAATATGACACTCCTCCACCGTTTCGACCCTGTGCACACCGACGGTACTATTAAGGATCGCATGACATCAGGCACCTGATCATATAAAGCATCACGCCTTTGTTTTCTTATCCTCAGAGGGGAAATTCTTATCCTCACCGTTCAAGCGCTGTAAGTTTTTCTTTTAAAAAGGTAAACATCTCAGTGCTTCTCAAAAAACCTGACGCGATATTTTTTAACTGTCCTGGCGCATTTTTTGAGCGGCGGGACTATATACATTACGAATGGCGCGGCAGGACAAGCATTTTCTTGAGAAGCGGGGGCGGGCTTATGTTGGGCGAGGATCTGACGAGCAACATTCTATATCTGCTGGACGAGATCAGTGAGCGAGCTGAAGGTTTGGATATCGTACAACAGCTTGACGTACTGGATGCTCTCACAGCACTTCTGTCCGCCACAGAAGGATTAAATGTCCAGCTACGTGCCTTGAATGCTCACAACATAACGAACGCCAAGCCGCGTCGACATCTACACTTGGTAAAATGACGGCACCTGCTCGAGCCTTTCGTTTGAGAAGCCTATTATCTTGTAATGCGGCACTGATCCAGCGATCAAGGCTGGCACCATATTAGGGCACTTATTCACCGCAACCGAATATAGGCCCGTTTTTGCACTTCCATTGGGCAACGCATAAGTTTTCTCGACACTCATTGTTTTTTAACCTCGACAAAACGCTGGCGTACCGGCCTCCCCTCTTATAGGACATTTATGAATTTTTTAAAACACGCCAACTTTTCCGGAAAATTGGCGATTGCCTTTGGTGCATGTGCTGTTATCACCTTGGCGGTGGGAGGGCTCGGCATGAGTGCGGTGAGCAAGTTATCCGACGCCTTGGAGTCTACCTTTTCAAACAACTTGCTCTCCGTAGCCAATACTAACGAGACGATGTCGGCGCTGACCACCCACAATCGTGGCCTCTATAGACTGCTGGATGCCAAAGACAGCGCGACAGCAGAGAAAATGCGTTCCAGTATTTCGGCGGAACTGGAACGAGCGCAAAAGGTTTATGCGCTGTATCGCAATACACCGTTGGAAGATGATGAAAAGGCTGCTGGGGATCAGTACGACAAGGTGATGCCGTCCTATACTTCCGAAACTCAGAAGATATTTGATCTGCAGCAACAAGGTAAGTCGGTAGAAGCACGCGCTCAGCTCAACCAGTTATCTGAAGGCGACTTTAACAGTGCCCGAAAACTCCTTCAGATCATGATTGACTCGAATAAACGACAAGTCAAAGAAGGCTCTGAGGCAGCGAAGGAACTCAAATCCACTTCCACGCTGTTGCTGTCCAGCGGAATTATCATTGCATTCCTGGTGGCAATTATCCTGGGCGTCATGATTATCCGCATGATCACTCGCCCACTGGCGCAAGCGGTAAACAGTGCACAGCGTATCGCCAAGGGGGATTTGACTGAGACGATTTCCACGGACCGTACCGATGAAGCCGGGCAGCTCCTCAAGGCAATCAGCCTGATGCAGGGCAGCTTGAGAACCACTATTCGTGAGATCGCCAGCGCTTCCGATCAACTCGCGTCAGCCGCCGAAGAGTTGAGTGCGGTAACAGAAGAAAGCACCCGCAGCCTGATACGCCAGGACAGTGAGATTCAGCAAGCGGCAACCGCCGTGAATCAGATGACCGCAGCGGTGGAAGAAGTTGCACGCAACGCAGTGTCCACCTCAGAGGTCTCAAAAACCGCAGCACAAGACGCGGTTGATGGTCGCGAGCAAGTAAACGATACCGTCAAGGGTATTGGCACGATGGTCAGGGAAATCACCAAATCCACTGACTCTGTATCCGAGTTGGCGACCAACGTCAGGGATATCAGCAAGGTGCTTGAGGTCATCCGAAGCATTGCCGACCAGACCAATCTGCTGGCCCTCAACGCTGCAATCGAAGCCGCACGAGCGGGCGAACAAGGCCGCGGGTTCGCGGTGGTAGCCGATGAAGTCAGGGCGCTGGCGCATCGCACCCAGGCATCGACTGTTGAGATTGAGGGCATGATTGGAACCGTTCAATCAGGGGCCGATGGCGCTGTAGAAGCCATGAGTAAAAGTCTGGCCATGGCGAATGGAACCCAGAAGCTGGCTGAGAGCGCCGGTACGGCCCTTGAGAAAATTACCAACGGCGTCGCGCAGATCAACGAGCGAAATATGGTCATTGCTTCTGCGTCAGAGGAGCAGGCTCAAGTAGCGCGTGAGGTCGATCGCAACCTCCTTAATATCCAGGATCTTTCAACCCAGTCTTCGGCCGGCGCCAATCAAACCAGCGCGTCCAGTCAGGAACTGTCGCGCCTGGCAACGTCCTTCAATGCGCTGGTGGCGCAATTCAGGTTTTGATGACTCAAGCGGCTCAGAAAGATGATGAGAGGCTAAAACTTTCTGAGCCACTGCCCCGAATCCCGACACCCCGTTCAAACTGAAAATGGCGCGCCCGGAGGCTGATGATCAGAACAGCCCACCCAGAGAAATCGTCGCGCCACCTCCAGCCTGCAGCCCCACGTTAAGGCCAGCGGCGGTGATCACGCCTTTGGCCGAGCGCAGCAGGCGCACCGTGCTGTCGTGAGGCAGGAGAATGCTGCCCATCGGTGTCATCCTGGCGGCGACCATGGCCAGCAGCCCGGGGTCCAGACCGAACAGCATGGCAGAGCCGCTGGCCCCACCGACCAGACCCACGCCCGCTTCAATGAACACGCAAGGCCCCAGGAAGTCCTCACGGAGCAGACCGCGGGCAGCGATCGAGTCTGCAACCAGCACCTGACCGAACGCCGGAAAATCTTCGCTTGCTCCCGCTGCACCGACGCTCTTGCCCCGCACGTGCAAGTTGACCTTGCCGAACCGCGGCAGGCGCGCGCCGACGCCCAGGCCGACCCCAACCGAGCCATAGCGAAACTGCTGGTCGACCCCCTTGGGGTCGGTCAGGGTCAGTGCGCCGCCAGCGGCGGCCGCGAACACTACGGTCAATCCACCGCCGCTGGCAGTCTTGTAGCGCCAGTCACTTACAGTCACAGGTAACGGGATTTGCATTTGAATATCCTATATGGGCCGCGTCATGCGGCGCCGACGAAGCCATGCAGCCGCGTGGCAGCCGCCCCCTGCGATGAATACGATTGCCAACAGACCCGAGAACAGGCTCGCGCCCCAAAGCGCGCCCTGGTCTTCAATGATCGCGGTACTGGAGGGCGCTTCGGCGCGGTAGAACACCGTCACTGAGTCGCCCACCACGTAGCCGAATATAAACCCGCTCTCGGGGTAGCTGAAGGCCTTGCCCGTAGCATCGGTGAAATCAATTTGTGGGTGACTGCCGCCGGAGTTCAGGGCGCTGACATGCCCTTGCGCACGTTGTGCCTGGGCCAGAAAGCCAAGCCGATCTTCGACCAGCCACACAGTCAGGCACAGGAGACACAGGCCCAGCGGAATAAAAATCAGCGCGCGGAGCAGATCGCCCCGGCCGGAAGATGACGTCTTGGTCATGGCAGGTCCCTTGCACCGTCCGTAAACGCCGGTCATTACAATGATCCGTCGGGAGTCTGTCAATCGGACAGGGAAGAATTGCGCCTGGCGCTGTCCAGCGCACCGGGCTCGCTTTTTTCCTCAATACACCAATCGGTACTCATGGGCTCATCGCCGGAGCAGGCCATGCTCGCGCTGCCTGAAGGGCCCATCTATTCGTAACGCATGACTGATGGACGCCGCTACATCCAAAGCCTTTAGGGCCAGGCTCAGGCTTCTGAAATCACCGCGCGAAGCTTCTGGCGCTGCGACTCCAGCCAGATCACCAGGAACAGCAAACTACCGCCGGCGATCAGCAAGCTGAGCAGCCAACCCAGGCTTTCGGCCAGTTGGGTAAAGAACAGGGTGTACAACTGGATGATCAAAAACGTTGAGCCATACCCCACCAACATGCCGAATCGCTGGCGCAGTCCCACCGTCAACACGCCGAGGCTAACCAGTGCCCAAAGCACGTTGAACATCAGCAACTCACCCTCCTCGGCAAGATGCCACGGTCCGTCGATCAAGTCGTAGCTGCCAAACAGGGACAACAGCCACAAGGACATTTCGCCAACAAACAGGCCACAGGAAATCCATACCTTGGCAAACCCGTTGTAGCGGGCAAGCAATCCGGCCTCACAGCGCAGATGCAACCCCCCCGCAGCCACAAGCACCGCCGCAGCACCGAGAAACCGCAGCGGATAGTTCATGCCAAACCAGTAAGCGCCCCAGCCGGACACATATCCACTTCGACCACCAAACCAGACAAAGAACAACACACTGCACAATGTCAGCAGTAACACATTGCCCAAGGCGTAGCTGAGCACCAGCAGGATCAGGAGGTCGATCAGGAGCAGCGCCGGCCAGTTGCCCGAGCCGTCCGAATAGATCATCCCCACCACAAAACTCACGCCGATCAGGGCAAAGCCGCCGAGCAGTTCGGCGGTGCTGCCAAGCATCCTCAAGCCTTTACCGTGCAACCAGCGCCCGACGACGAACAAGCCCAATGTCAGCACTGACAAGCTGATCGCAAATTTGGGCAGGGTAAACGTCAGGTGCTCACGCATAAATAACACCAGACCGGCCGCCAGGCTGATGGCACCGAATGTCAGGAACCAACGCCCAAGTGAGCGCCAGTCCCATCGGGTCAAGGGATACAGTTCACCGATGCGACTGTGGGCGACGGGATCGATCTGCCCCTCGCGTAGCCATTGATCAAGGGCATCGCGGACCTGTCGATTGCGACGATCCTGGCTCATGACCGATCCTCCTTTGCACGAAGCGCCGCGCGCTCAAACAACCAGCCCAGCAAAATACCCACAACACCGGCCGCCGCGAAAAAAGCCGCGACACTCAGGCGGTCCCAGGCGTGTTCGTAAAAGCGTGTGTAGAGGTTGATACCCAGAAACACCACACCAAACCCGGTGAAGCTAGGGTGTTTGAAACGAGCACCGATCACCAACTGGCTGATGGCCCCTACGGTAAATAGCAGTATGGAGAGCCCCGATTGGGAATAGCTGTAATTTTCGAGGCTGAGGAACCACAGCGAGCAGTTGAAGTAGAGCAGTCCGAAAATCACATACAAACGCCCGAAACCGCTGAAGTGGCGGAGCGGCCTTTCTTCCGCCTGCTGGTGCCAAAGCCCCAGAAGCGCTGCCAATCCGGCAACCACTGCCATGGCTCGCGGGTCCTGAATGTCGAACACATATGACCCGCCACCCGCATAACTTTCCCAGGAGCCAAAGCCGTGAAAGGCGCACAGCAGTCCCAGAAACAATGGCCAGCGCAGGTGGTAACGATAGGCCGTGGCCACACTCAGCAAGGCGGTGACCAGCAGTGCCAGAGGGATGCGATCAAACTGGCCCTCGTCGGAGCTCACTCCACTGAGTAACAGGCTGCCACCGATCAGCATCAGGCCGATGGTCAAAATAGCAACACCAGCCACCGGCATACGCCCGGCTGGATCACGCGCCAGGCGTACCCCGACCCACCACAATGTCACACCGGCGATAGAGAACAGCACAACGCCGAGGGCGACCGACTCGCTGAGATAACTCACGCCCCCCAGAATCGCCATACCAATCAACAACACCGCACCGATGCCCAGCCATTGCAGCACTGTGGATAACAGTTGGTTGGGACGCCGATAAGGCGCGCTCAGCCGCTCTTGGGTTTGCTGGTCAATCAAGCCTCGGTGCTGCCAGTCGGCAATGTCCTGAACCATTAACTGCTGAGTGGTTTTTCTCATGGGGGTTCAGGCACCGCTCTATTGTCTGGATGATATAGGGAGTTGGGGGCATAGGCTGGTGTTTACCCTGATCATCCAGGGCTGGGCCAGGGACTGCTACACGCTGTTCATGGATAAAAACGTACAACACAGTGCTACGCGAATTTCGGGGCTCTCAGCGATGCGTGCAGATCCGCCATCGAATTAGGGTAAAACACAAACCGGCTGTGTGTCGCTTTTCCAGACTCGACTTTGGATAATTAGGCAAAACACAACTCCGAGACCGGCTACTGTTGCACTGAAAACGGCGTTGAGTAGGTGAGTTACTAACCACGTCGTCCAGTTGCACTCCTCAAGTGACGCACAAATCCTCCGAGGACGCCTGCCACCCATCAAGGGTGAATGCAAAGCAATAAGAGTAGCGAAGCCTACGGAGCGCCGCACTCGGTAAGGCACGGTCGAAAGCGGATGCCCTTGAGCCGGATTTGCCTTCACCAGTAAAGACTCGTTTTGTTACATCGGTAGGATTGGCGTGAAGGCCATACGAGGGTAAGGTGTGGGAGTCTGAAACCACGATGGAGCAACCGTTACGGGTGATCACTTATGTTGAGCTGGGATGAGTTTGACCGTGAACTGGAGGAGGAGTCTGAAAATTACTCGGCGACATATCGCCGAGCGGATAAATATGTTCGTGACTTTGCAATTGATCCTAATCGAGATTCAGCAGCGGTAGCACGCGCCAAAGCCGCCTTGGACCTGCTAGACATTATGGAGGAACCGGAGAGCCTCCGTTGCATACGTAGAAATGGCACTGTAGTTACCATTACCGAAGACCTAAGTTACGGCGTTTATGGATTTTACGATTTTCGTCAGGATCATTTCCACCAATCTGCACTGCGCGATATTTTCAACCGAATCGTAATTCTTTTCGCTGCGTTCCTACTTTCTGCAATTTACTGTGCACGCGCTTCAGCTGCACTGAACGCTTTTTTGCGTACCCCTCTTTTTGCCTACGATGCCGAGTTGAGCATTGATCGCCATAGGCTCCGCTCTGCCTTTTGACCTGTTGACCCTCTCTCAACTTTTCAAAGGCATTTTTATGCAATTCAATGATCGAAATTCGAGCAAGAATTCCACTGGCATTGGCAATTCTAGGCCCCAAGTTTTTATCTTGGTGCTGTCTGGCCAGCGTAATAACGTGACCATAAATATTACCCCACCCTTGAATAAGCTTCAGTGGAGGTGGGTATTGCCTGCATTGCGGAGTGCCGTAATAGGTTTTGTAACGAAAATCATCATCAACTTCTTCCAGTAATAAAACACTGAGGGGGGGAGAGGGTAGGCCCGCGGGGGCCTAGCCTCTCTTATCAACTTAGGATTTGGTTACTTCAGCAAGCCTCGTGTTCGCGCTTAAGCCATATCGACCCATACGCGGACGCCAGACTTACCCGCCATCAGAACCGCATATCTTCAAGTTCGGGAAGTAGCAGGCTGGGTCTGGACGGACTCAGCAACTATGCTAATTCAACATTCGCGCTAACACAGGTCCGTCTGTACCAACCCAGAACTCTGCGTTGGAGCGCACGGCAACGAAATTAGCGAGTTATCCTAGGAGATACCTTAGCTAATTTCGATATACGCGCTGTCCGCAATCCGACGCAGTGGCAACTGTTCTGCTCAGGTTATTATCGCTACCCGGTTAGAAATTGCCACGTCGACAGCGTTGTAGAGATCCACTGTGGTCTGCTGTGTTTTGATCGATACGACGAGACTGTATCTGACCTCGTCGTTAAATCTTTTCTGTTTTACCAAAGTTTTCCACCACCCCGGTGCAGGGTAGATGCCGACCATGCCCAAGCCCGCAAGATCTGAAGCGGGACCGTGCCAAATATCCGAGTGCAGCGATCCTTTGTGTCGGCCACGCGTACCCATAAGCCAGCGAGAGTCTGAAGCACTGCTGAGATAAGGGTTGTCCTCATCCTCTTCACGCGCCCGTTTATTGATGCGCTGGCGGAAGACGTTTGCATCCTCACCAGATCGACTCACCTCAAACCTTAAACCGTGAGATTCATAGCGATAGCGTCCCTTAAGTCCTCGCTCTGCAACGCCAGGATTAGGCTCGATGAAATACGAAAGAGTCACTCGCATCTCGACATCCTCGTTTCCTAAGTTCAACAGCTCCTGATGAGGCCAAGGCAACAGATGAAAGTGCATGTCCCGTGCGGTCGCAGGCTTAGAGCCTTGCCTGGTGAAAGGCTGGAGTGTGTCCTCCACAAGCAGAGTCAACGAGTTGGCTGCGCTCCATAACGCTCGGCCCACATCTGGCACCCCAAACCCACAGGTTCGCACCAATCCTTCGTAGTCCGATTTGTTAGGTACGGCAGGCAGAAACTCAGCTTTCATCCGCTCAGTCCATTCAGCCGAATGGACCATCAGGGCTCTGACAGTTTCAGGCCAGAGATCTGGATATGCGGAGGTGATCTGAGCCCCCATACGGGCGGCAAGAGCAGATGCTGCGCTAGTGGCCCAAGTGGTGGAGAACAGGCGATTTTGCGGCTGATGTGAAGTCGTAAGCAGTGACAGAGACGTGTGACCAAAGACCCCAAAAGCGCTCTTGACCAAGTTGCCACCCTCGAACACCACGTCGGGCTTAAGCGGCCAAGGAGTCTTTTGCCAAGTCTTTGATGTGGTGCTGTAAGGGCTCAGACTGCCATTACTTGCGAGGGCCTGATGGCCGGGCGCGGGCGGGTCCACGGTGACTTTCTGTGTGTAGGCGCCTACACAGATCGCATTCCATGATTGGCCAGGATCATGGATGCCATCCACCAAATTGCTGTTTGGATAACGCAAGTACTGGTGTTCGTCAGCATTACCTGCCGAAACAACAATTAATCGAGGCTCCTCCCGCTGCCCCAAAGCATCTGATGTCAGCATGTCCACGGCAGCGGACCAAGCCGATGGGCGCCCTCGGTCCCGATCATCAACGCTGGTGATGGCCATACTGAAAATGCGCTGCTTGTTGGGCTGAGAGATCTCAGGCCTTGCCACTGCGTTCATCGTCAACGAGCCATAGGGCTCTCGCTGGTAGCCTTGAGCACTAGGAAGCAGCTTTACGGACTCAACTCTATGGTTGATGGAAACCGGGCCTTGAGATTCCAGTGGATCAATCAAATCGCCATACAGGGCTATACCTGCAAGCCCAGTACCATGCCCGACGTCATCTAGCGTTCCCCAATCGGCGTCCACCGTATGTAAATCTGCCAAACCGATGTGGTTAATCAGTAGGGGGTGACCTGGGTTTACTCCAGTATCGAGCAGACAGACCCGGACGCCGTTATCGTTCTCACGAATCGTACGCTGGAGGAGATCATCAACCCACTCGCGTTGTTCAATAGGAGCGAGCGCATCGAAAAACTCGGCTGTTTCTTTAGCTCTTCGGATCTCAGCCACTTCGTTTAGCAGCGCCATCGACGCAGTGATCGCCGCTTGCGTTGCGTAGACATTTATCACGGTGCGCTCAGGAAAAATGAGTGCCTCTTGTGAGACCTCAAAATTCAGCGCATTTGCAATCGTACGAAATCGCTGAAGAACCGCTGCTTGGTTTTCTCTAGTCGGTAACCAGAACTCCCACCATATAGGTTCATTCACATTGGCCGGGAGGGCAGCAGTATCATCAGTCCAGAGTGCGCTGAAAGTCGCTGTACGAATCTCAAGAATTGGATTAAGCAGAGGGGAGTTGCGAGGTTTGCCTTTACTGGTGTCTGACTCCAGGTATTGCCTAACCAGTGTTTCAAACGCACTGAGCTTGCCCTCAGGAATGAACACCGTCGCAAAATGAGTTTGAGTAGCATTGTCGTAACGCACATTCAACAGCTCAATCCGCTGCTGACCTCTAGCCAAGCCTTCAAAGGCCAGATCAAAACCGGGCTCGCTTACGAACTCAATCTGTATTCCAAGGCCGCTGTCTCTGCCCCATTGTTGCTGGAGCCGGACCGCCTCAGTCATCTGCTCCCGGACGCGTCCAAGTTGACTGAGCAGCGCAACGCCATGCTCTCTGCGCTCTCTGCGAGGGAAGTGCGGCTCTCGGGTGGATGATGCCGTTGACTGAAACCGCTCCGGTTTCCCTATTTTCTTCAAGTGAAAATGTCGTCGCTGCCCTGCGTTCGGTTCCGTCATTTAAAGACTCTACTAACTCATGGTCGTTGTCTTCCGTGGAAAGCCTTGCGCTCTTCAAGGTGCTTTGCCACATCCTTAACTGCTACCTCAGCTCGATCATGAATGATTGCATCCTTGATTGAGTCCTCAGCTGCCCGCGCTAGCTCGGCGTAACTGAGTCCTTTCGCCACATTAGTTAGGCCATCCCAAGTACTGATGGACTGCGAAAAGTTCACGAGTCGATTTTTAAGAACCGCCTCGATCTGCTCCTCGTTTGGTAGCCCGTACTCGATAACATCATCGAAGCGTCGGAACAAGGCATAGTCGAGAATTTCGGGATGGTTAGTGGCCGCAATGATCAGACTATTTGACTGATCTTGTTCAATCATTTGCAAGAAGCTATTAAGCACGCGACGTATTTCACCAACGTCGTTCGCCAACCCTCGCTGAGAACCAATGGCATCAAACTCGTCGAAGAAATAAATGCCACGCGTCTCGCTTATAGCATCAAAGACTTGGCGGAGCTTAGCGGCCGTTTCACCCATAAACTTTGTGATGAGGCTGTCCAGTCGCACGATGTACAGCGGGATGCCCAGTTCGCCAGCTAACGCCGAGGCGGTCATCGTCTTGCCGGTACCAGGTGGACCGACCAGCAACATTTTACGGCGAGGAGAGAGTCCGTGAGCGCGGATTTTTTCGAAGTTGCGCTGCTCACTGATGATCCGCGCGAGCCTACCATGAGTGGCGTCATCCAATATCATCTCCGAGAACCGGGTCTGCGGAAGAGAAACGGAAAGAATGGTGCTTAGCTCACCACGTGGCTGGCCGATGGGCACTGGCTGGCCAGAGGGCAGCTGCTTACGCTTGGCCTGTGCTGAGTCGATTAGCGCGCGCAGATCTTCCGCAAGTTTCCCATGACCTTGCTTGGCTTCGTGTGCCGCCAATTGCATAGCGACGGCAAGGAAATGACTGTCATCTCCTTTAATATGTGAGCGCAGTAGCGCTTTTAAGTGCTCGCCGCTAGCCATGGTTCTCTACCTTTTTCATGCGCGTAGTGTAGTAGCTGTGACCTAATAATTTCAGGGCTTGCTCAGCCAAATTTACGGCCATCTGTCAGACCTGGCTCCAGCCACCGCTCCCATAGAGAGCGGAGCCTTGCCAATAGCAGCAGCCATCCAACCGGGCAGACTAGCCCGTACCGATGACAAAGGCTCCAATTGGACGGTTGAAAGACGCTCATAAAGCTTGGCGGAGCTATCCGCCTGGCCGTGCCCCATCAAGCCATTGCTCTCACTGCATCACCGGCGATGCATATCCACTTGCTGTGGATAACTTATTCCACAGTCACCGACTTCGCCAGATTACGCGGCTGGTCAACGTCCGTGCCCTTCAACACCGCCACGTAATACGAAAGCAGCTGCAACGGGATGGTGTAGAGGATCGGTGCCAGCGCATCGATGATGTGCGGCATGGCGATGACGTGGGTGCCTTCGCCGTTGCTCATACCGGCTTGTTCATCGGCGAAGACGATCAGTTCACCGCCGCGTGCGCGGACTTCCTGCAGGTTGGACTTCAGCTTTTCCAGCAGCTCGTTGTTGGGTGCAACGGTCACGACCGGCATGTCGCTGTCGACCAGCGCTAAAGGACCGTGCTTGAGCTCACCCGCCGGATAGGCTTCGGCGTGGATGTAGGAGATCTCTTTGAGCTTGAGTGCACCTTCCATCGCTACCGGGAATTGAGCGCCTCGACCCAGGAACAGGGTGTGGTTCTTCTCGGCGAACAGCTCGGCGACTTTCTCGACCGTGCTATCCATGGCCAGGGCTTCACCCAGACGAGTCGGCAGACGACGCAGCTCTTCGACCAGTTCGGCTTCAACGCCCTCAGCCAGCGTGCCTTGAACCTGACCCAGCGACAGGGTCAGTAACAGCAGCGCGACCAGTTGAGTGGTGAAGGCTTTGGTGGACGCCACACCGATTTCAGGACCGGCCTGGGTCAGTAATGTCAGGTCGGACTCGCGAACCAGCGAGCTGATGCTCACGTTGCAGATGGCGAGGCTGGCGAGAAAGCCCAGCTCTTTGGCGTTACGCAATGCGGCCAGGGTGTCAGCGGTTTCGCCGGACTGGGAAATCGAGACAAACAGCGTGTCCGGTTGTACCACTACCTTGCGATAACGGAATTCACTGGCAACTTCCACCTGACATGGAATACCTGCCAGCCCTTCCAGCCAGTAACGCGCGACCATGCCCGCGTGGTAGCTGGTACCACAGGCTACGATCTGCACATTGCGTACTTTGGCAAACAGCTCGGCTGCTTGCGGACCGAATGCCTGCACCAGAACCTGCTGCTGGCCGAGACGGCCTTCAAGCGTGCGCTGCACAACTTTTGGTTGCTCGTGGATTTCCTTGAGCATGAAGTGGCGGAACTCGCCCTTGTCAGCGGCTTCTGCGCCTTCACGGTATTGAACAACTTCACGTTCAACCGGCAAGCCATCCAACGACCAGATCTGCACGCTTTCACGACGGATCTCGGCAATATCGCCCTCTTCCAGGTACATGAAGCGGTCGGTGACCTGACGCAGCGCCATTTGGTCAGACGCGAGGAAGTTTTCCCCAAGGCCCAGACCCACCACCAGCGGACTGCCGCTGCGGGCGGCAACCAGCCGGTCAGGCTGTTTGGCACTGATCACTGCCAGACCGTATGCGCCGTGCAGCTCTTTGACTGCAGCTTTCAGCGCCACGGTCAGGTCAGGGGTATCCTTGAGCTTGTGGTGCAGCAAGTGGACGATGACTTCAGTATCGGTGTCGGACACGAACACATAGCCCAAGCCTTTGAGGCGCTCGCGCAACGGTTCGTGGTTCTCGATGATGCCGTTGTGGACAACTGCCAGTTCATCGCCGGAAAAATGCGGGTGCGCGTTACGCTCGCAGGGTGCGCCGTGGGTTGCCCAACGGGTGTGGGCGATACCCAGACGGCCCAGCAGTGGTTCGCCTGCCAGCGCCTGCTCCAGTTCGCTGACCTTGCCGGAACGACGGCGGCGATCGAGCACACCGGCATTGCTGAACACCGCAACACCAGCGCTATCGTAGCCGCGGTATTCCAGACGCTTGAGGCCTTCGACCAGGATGGCGGTGATGTTGCGTTCAGCGACTGCGCCGACAATTCCACACATAAGTTTTCTCCTAGCTGACAGCGGCGCAAATCAAGGTTATGCCGCGGGCTTTTATCTGTTCGCGCGCCTCGGATGGCAGGCGATCATCAGTAATAAGGGTGTGGATACTGCTCCAGGGCAGCTCCAGATTGGGTATCTTGCGGCCCACTTTGTCCGCCTCGACCATCACCACTACTTCGCGGGCGACTTCAGCCATGACGCGGCTCAGCCCCAGTAACTCGTTGAAAGTGGTGGTACCACGAGACAGATCGATGCCGTCGGCACCGATGAACAACTGATCAAAGTCGTAAGAACGCAGCACCTGCTCCGCGACCTGGCCTTGAAAGGACTCTGAATGCGGGTCCCAGGTACCACCGGTCATCAACAGAACAGGCTCATGCTCCAGTTCGCTCAATGCGCTGGCCACATGAAGGGAGTTGGTCATCACTACAAGGCCTGGCTGCTGGCCCAGTTCGGGAATCAATGCGGCAGTGGTGCTGCCACTGTCGACGATGATTCGCGCATGCTCGCGAATGCGCTGCACGGCGGCACGGGCGATGGCTTGCTTGTACCTGGAGACAGGCTGGGAGCTTTCGCTGATCAGTTCTTGAGGCAACGTGACCGCACCGCCATAGCGACGCAGGAGCAGTCCATTACTTTCGAGTGCAGCCAGATCCTTGCGAACCGTAACTTCAGAAGTTTCGAAGCGCTTAGCCAGCTCGTCCACGCTCACTTCGCCCTGCTCGCTGAGCAATGCAAGGATATTGTGGCGTCTTTGAGGTGTATTGCGTTTCGACATGGCTGACTTAAGTTTCGATTCGTAAGATAACGAAGGCAATCAAAACCTATTCGAAGGAAGACGTCAAGCTTGATGTGATCCGTGTAGGAGCGCGCTTGCCCGCGATGGCGTCAGCACAGGCGATATATTCATCGACTGACAGATTGAATCGCGGGCAAGCGCGCTCCTACAGGTCTCCGTTTGCTTCGCGACAGCTTAATTTCAGCTATACCGCGACAGAGAATCAGTAGCCGTCCTGTGGATAACTTCAGTCTTTCTTGATTTTAACCGGGCGTTTCCAGCCATCAATATTACGCTGGCGGGCGCGGGCAACAGCCAGCTGCGACTTATCCACATTCAAATTGATGGTCGAACCAGCTGCAGTATTGGAACCGTCACCTATAGCCACAGGCGCGATCAATGAGTTGTTGGACCCGATGAACACATCCTCACCAATCAAGGTTTTGTGTTTATTGACCCCGTCGTAGTTAACCGTAATGGTCCCTGCACCAATGTTGGTACGTGCGCCAATCACCGTATCACCCAGGTAAGTCAGGTGACCGGCTTTGACGCCTTCGCCCAACTGAGCATTTTTCAGCTCTACGAAGTTACCCACATGCGCTTTGGCCCCCAGCACACTGCCCGGACGCAGACGCGCGAATGGACCAGCATCACTGCCCTCGCCCATGATCGCGCCATCAATATGGCTGTGGGCTTTAATCACCACACCTTTGCGCAAGGTGCTGTCTTTGATCACGCAGTTTGGGCCGATGACCACGTCGTCTTCAATGACGACCCGACCTTCGAGGATGACGTTAACGTCGATCAGCACATCGCGCCCTACTGTCACGTCACCGCGTACATCGAAACGAGCTGGATCGCGCAACGTTACGCCCAGCGCCATCAGGCGGCGAGCTTCGCGCAGTTGATAGTGACGCTCCAGCTCGGCAAGTTGTTTGCGGTCGTTGGCGCCCTGAACTTCCATGGCGTCATGGGGCTGCTCAGTGGCAACCACCAGACCATCGTTGACGGCCATGGCAATCACGTCAGTCAGGTAATACTCGCCTTGAGCGTTGTTGTTAGATAGCCGTCCCAGCCAGTCCGCCAAGCGCTTGCCCGGGACCGCAAGAATGCCGGTGTTGCCTTCGGTTATAGCCTTCTGGGCTTCGGTCGCATCTTTGTGTTCAACAATGGCACGTACAAGATTCTGCTGGTCACGCACGATACGGCCGTAACCGGTTGGATCGTCGAGGTTTACGGTCAGCAGGCCCAGTTGTTCGGCAGTGACCTGTTTCAGCAAACGCTGAAGGGTTTCAACTTCAATGAGCGGTACATCGCCATAGAGGATCAGCACGGTCTCGGCGGTGAGTTCCGGCAATGCCTGAGCAACGGCGTGTCCGGTCCCCAGTTGCTTGTCCTGCATGACGAAATTCAAATCATCGGCGGCCAGGCGCTCACGGACGATATCCGCACCATGCCCAATCACCACATGGATACGCTGCGGCGATAATTGCCGGGCGCTGTGGATAACATGGCCGAGCATTGAATCACCGGCAACCGGATGCAAAACCTTGGGCAGTGCCGAGCGCATGCGAGTGCCTTGGCCTGCCGCGAGAATAACGATATCGAGAGACATGAGATTTCCAACTGAGGCGCGCCGCGTCACTTATCCACAAGCGTCGGCTGATCCTGAAAAAAGAAAAAGGGTAGCCGAGGCTACCCTTTTTCTCAATCGCGCAGAAGAAGACGGGGTTAGCCGCCGAACTTCTTGCGAATTTGCTGAACGGTACGCAGCTGGGCTGCGGCCTCGGCCAGACGAGCAGTTGCAGATCCGTAATCGAAATCTGCGCCTTTTTCGTTCAGGGCCTTCTCGGCTGCCTTTACGGCTGCCTGAGCAGAGGCTTCGTCCAGGTCATCAGCACGTTGCACAGTGTCGGCAAGCACCTTGACCATGTTCGGTTGAACCTCGAGGAAACCGCCCGAGATGTAAAACACCTCGGCTGCTCCGCCCTGCTTGATCAAGCGGATCGGACCTGGTTTCAGATCAGTGATCAGCGGCGCGTGGCCTGGAGCGATACCAATATCACCCAGGTTGCCGTGCGCAATCACCATCTCGACCAGACCGGAGAAAATTTCCCCTTCCGCGCTGACGATATCGCAATGGACTGTTATAGCCATTTGCTTGCCTCGACCTGATTAGCGCCCGTTGCCGGGCGCTGGGATTACAGTTTCTTGGCTTTCTCGATCGCTTCTTCGATGCCGCCGACCATGTAGAACGCCTGTTCTGGCAGGTGGTCGTAGTCACCGTTGAGGATGCCTTTGAAGCCAGCAATGGTGTCTTTCAGGGAAACGTATTTACCCGATGCACCAGTGAAGACTTCAGCCACGAAGAACGGTTGCGACAGGAAGCGCTGGATCTTACGAGCACGGTTAACCAACTGTTTGTCGGTCTCCGACAGCTCGTCCATACCCAGGATCGCAATGATGTCCTTCAGTTCTTTGTAGCGCTGCAACACGTACTGAACGCCGCGAGCGGTGTCGTAGTGTTCCTGGCCGATAACGTTCGGGTCCAGCTGGCGCGAAGTCGAATCCAGTGGATCTACTGCTGGGTAGATACCCAGGGAAGCGATGTCACGGGACAGTACGACGGTTGCGTCCAAGTGGGCAAACGTGGTCGCTGGCGACGGGTCAGTCAAGTCATCCGCTGGTACGTATACGGCCTGGATGGAAGTGATCGAACCGTTTTTGGTGGAAGTGATGCGCTCTTGCAGCGTGCCCATCTCTTCAGCCAGGGTCGGCTGGTAACCTACTGCGGAAGGCATACGGCCCAGCAGTGCGGATACTTCAGTACCGGCCAGTGTGTAACGGTAGATGTTGTCGACGAACAGCAGAACGTCGTTACCTTCGTCACGGAATTTCTCGGCCATGGTCAGGCCGGTCAGTGCTACGCGCAGACGGTTACCCGGCGGCTCGTTCATCTGACCGTAAACCAGTGCCACTTTGTCCAGAACGTTGGAATCCTTCATCTCGTGGTAGAAGTCGTTACCCTCACGAGTACGCTCACCCACACCGGCGAACACGGAATAACCGCTGTGCTCGATGGCGATGTTACGGATCAGTTCCATCATGTTTACGGTTTTGCCTACACCGGCACCACCGAACAGACCGACTTTACCACCCTTGGCGAACGGGCAAACCAGGTCGATAACCTTGATGCCTGTTTCCAGCAGATCGTTGCCACCAGCCTGTTCAGCGAAGGACGGCGCAGGACGGTGAATGCCCCAGCGTTCTTCGGTGTCGATCGGGCCAGCTTCGTCGATCGGGTTGCCCAGCACGTCCATGATCCGGCCCAGAGTCGCTTTACCGACCGGTACGGAGATGGCTTTGCCAGAGTCTGAAACTTCCAGACCACGCTTCAAGCCCTCGGTGGAGCCCATCGCAATGGTACGAACCACGCCGTCGCCCAGCTGCTGCTGAACTTCCAGAGTGGTCCCTGCCGCGCTTTTGACTTCCAGCGCGTTGTAGATACTCGGTACGCTATCGCGTGGGAATTCCACGTCGATCACGGCGCCGATGATTTGAACGATACGTCCGCTACTCATTAGCTGGTTCCTCTAATATTTGAACCGTTAAACCGCGGCAGCGCCGCCGACGATTTCCGAGATCTCTTGGGTGATCGCTGCCTGACGCGCCTTGTTGTAGATCAGCTGCAAATCACTGATCAAATCACCGGCGTTGTCTGTGGCGTTCTTCATCGCGATCATCCGCGCTGCTTGTTCAGCTGCGTTGTTCTCGACCACCGCCTGGTACACCTGCGACTCAACGTAGCGAACCATCAAGCCGTCAAGCAGCTCTTTGGCATCGGGTTCGTAGAGATAGTCCCAGTGGTGCTTGAGTTTCTGATCCGGGGTCGCCACCAGCGGAATCAATTGCTCCACCGTTGGCTGCTGGGTCATGGTGTTGATGAACTTGTTGGATACCACGGACAGGCGATCAATACGGCCATCCAGGTAGGCATCCAGCATCACCTTGACGCTGCCGATCAAATCATTGATCGACGGCTCTTCGCCCAAGTGGCTGATCGCAGCGACGACGTTACCGCCGAAGTTGCGGAAGAATGCCGCACCTTTGCTGCCAACCACGCACAAATCGATCTCTACGCCGTTTTCACGGTTTACCGCCATGTCCTTGACCAAAGCCTTGAACAGGTTGGTATTCAAGCCACCGCACAGACCACGGTCACTGCTCACTACGACATAACCAACACGCTTTACAGCGCGCTCGATCATGAACGGGTGGCGGTATTCCGGGTTAGCGTTGGCCAGATGACCAATCACCTGGCGGATGCGCTCCGCATAAGGACGGCTAGCAGCCATGCGCATTTGAGCCTTGCGCATTTTGCTGACCGCCACTTTTTCCATGGCGCTGGTGATCTTTTGCGTGCTTTTGATGCTCGCAATCTTGCTGCGAATCTCTTTTGCGCCTGCCATGTAACACCTATCAGGTTAGCAAGCGGGAGCCTTTCGGCCCCCGCTGCGGCTTACCAGGTTTGGGTGGCCTTGAACTTCTCGATACCGGCTTTCATGCCAGCGTCGATTTCGTCATTGAAGTCACCCTTCACGTTGATCTTCGCCATCAAATCGGCGTGATCGCGGTTGAAGTAAGCAATCAGCGCTTGTTCAAAGCTGCCAATCTTGGCGATTTCGATGTCGGTCAGGAACCCACGCTCAGCGGCATACAGCGACAGCGCCATGTCAGCAATCGACATTGGTGCGTATTGCTTCTGCTTCATCAGCTCGGTAACGCGCTGACCATGCTCAAGTTGCTTACGGGTCGCTTCGTCCAGGTCAGAAGCAAACTGGGCAAATGCTGCCAGTTCACGGTACTGAGCCAGAGCGGTACGGATACCACCGGAGAGCTTCTTGATGATCTTGGTCTGAGCGGCACCACCCACACGGGATACCGAAACACCGGCGTTCACAGCTGGACGGATGCCAGAGTTGAACATGGCCGATTCCAGGAAGATCTGACCGTCGGTGATGGAAATCACGTTGGTCGGAACGAACGCGGAAACGTCGCCAGCCTGGGTTTCGATGATCGGCAATGCGGTCAGGGAACCGGTTTTGCCGGTCACTGCGCCTTTGGTGAACTTCTCTACGTACTCTTCGGAAACACGCGATGCGCGCTCCAGCAGACGGGAGTGGAGATAGAACACGTCGCCTGGGTAAGCTTCACGGCCTGGTGGACGGCGCAGCAGCAGGGAAATCTGGCGGTAAGCCACTGCTTGCTTGGACAGATCGTCATAAACGATCAGCGCGTCTTCACCGCGGTCGCGGAAGAATTCACCCATGGTGCAACCCGAGTACGGTGCAAGGAATTGCAGCGCAGCGGATTCAGAAGCACTTGCAGCCACGACGATGGTGTTAGCCAGTGCGCCGTTTTCTTCGAGCTTGCGAACAACGTTGGCGATGGTCGATTGTTTCTGACCGATTGCTACGTATACGCAGAAGATGCCGCTGTCTTTCTGGTTGATGATTGCGTCGATGGCCAGAGCGGTTTTACCGATCTGACGGTCACCGATGATCAGCTCACGCTGGCCACGGCCGACAGGAATCATGGCATCGACAGCCTTGTAGCCAGTCTGTACAGGCTGGTCTACCGACTTACGCCAGATCACGCCTGGAGCAACTTTCTCGACCGCATCGGTCTCGGTGTTGTTCAGCGGACCTTTGCCGTCAACTGGGTTACCCAGTGCGTCGACTACGCGACCCAGCAGTTCCTTACCAACCGGAACTTCGAGGATGCGGCCAGTGCACTTGGCGCTCATGCCTTCAGCCAGAGTCGTGTAAGCGCCCAGTACCACAGCACCTACAGAGTCTTGCTCAAGGTTCAGCGCCATACCGTAGACGCCGCCCGGAAACTCGATCATCTCGCCGTACATTACGTCGGCCAGACCGTGAATCCGCACGATGCCGTCAGATACGCTGACGACAGTGCCTTCGTTACGGGCTTGGGAGGTTACATCGAGCTTGTCGATGCGACCCTTGATGATTTCACTTATTTCGGAAGGATTGAGTTGCTGCATTGCTCTGCTGCCCCTTCAAACTCAAGATTTCAATGCTTCGGCTAGTTGCGCGAGTTTGCCGCGAACTGAGCCATCGATAACCAGGTCGCCGGCTCGGATTACGACACCACCGATAAGGGTGGCATCCTCCGCAGCATGCAGGCGCACTTCCCGGCCGAGCCGTGCACTGAGAACCTTGGCGAGTTTGTCTTGCTGTTCTTGGTTCAATGCAAAAGCACTGGTGACATCCACATCGACCGATTTTTCCTGCTCGGCCTTGTACAGGTCGAACAGTTCGGCGATCTCCGGCAGAAGCGGGAGACGGTCGTTTTCAGCAACGACGTGGATGAAATTCTGTGCCTTGGCATCGAACTTGTCGCCACACACTTCAATAAAAGTGGTGGCCTTGTCTGCGCTCGTCAGTCGCGGGGCCTTGAGTACGCGCTGCATGGTGTCATCTTGCGACACCGCTGCAGCCAGGCCGAGCATGGCTGACCAATTGGCCAGTTGCTGGTGGGCCTGGGCGTGCTCGAAGGCTGCCTTAGCGTAAGGTCGGGCCAACGTGGTCAGTTCTGCCATGATCGCCCTCGCTTAAATTTCAGCAGCCAGTTTGTTAACCAGCTCCGCGTGCGCGTTTTGATCGATTGTGGCACCCAGGATCTTCTCAGCACCGCCGACTGCCAGGCTACCCAATTGGGCACGCAGCGCGTCTTTGACACCGTTCAGTTCCTGTTCGATCTCGGCCTGAGCCTGAGCCTTCACACGGTCAGCTTCGACACGGGCCTGTTCACGGGCTTCGTCGACAATCTGAGTACCGCGTTTCTTGGCTTGCTCAATGATCTCGGCTGCCTGAGTTTTAGCTTCACGCAGTTGATGACCCACTTTCTCTTGGGCCAACTCCAGGTCGCGAGCTGCTCGGCTGGCAGCGTCCAGTCCATCAGCGATCTTCTTCTGACGTTCGTGCAAAGCCGCAATGACCGGAGGCCAAACGTACTTCATGCAGAACAGCACAAAAATGAAGAACGCAACGGACTGACCAATCAGGGTTGCATTAATGTTCACGCCAACACCTCGCTCGTTCGTTGTCCATCACACCAATCACCTCGAAAAATCGAGAGATTAGCCAGCGAGTTGACCAACGAAGGGGTTCGCAAAGGTGAAGAACAGAGCGATACCAACACCGATCATGGTTACGGCGTCGAGCAGACCGGCAACGATGAACATTTTAACCTGCAGCATTGGAACCATTTCTGGCTGGCGAGCTGCGCCTTCCAGGAATTTGCCGCCCAACAGGCCGAAGCCGATTGCAGTACCCAGTGCGCCCAGGCCGATCAACAGTGCAACAGCGATAGCGGTTAGACCAACTACAGTTTCCATCTTTCCTCCCGACTTTTACGTCGTATTGGTTAGGTTTTCTTAGATTAAAGCGGTAAAACAAATCGTTTTACATCAGCCCTTGCGGTTCCCCGCTTGCGGCCTCCTCTCGCCGAAGCGAGAGGTACATCCAGACGCGCCAGGCGAGTCTTAATGGTTATCTTCGTGAGCCATCGACAGATACACGATGGTCAGCATCATGAAGATGAACGCCTGCAAGGTGATGATCAGGATGTGGAATACAGCCCACGCCCATTGCAGTACCACGCCCAGGCCGCTAAGCCAGAGCAGGCCGCTGCCGAACATGACGGCGATCAGGATAAACACCAGCTCGCCAGCGTACATGTTGCCGAACAGACGCAGTGCCAACGAAATCGGTTTGGCAATCAGAGTCACGAATTCAAGCAGGAAGTTCACCGGAATCAACAGCGCCTGAACAAAAATGTTCTTGCTGCCGAACGGGTGCAGGGTGAGTTCGCCGATAAAGCCGCCGATACCCTTGACCTTGATGCTGTAGAAAATGATCAGCGCGAAGACCGACAGAGCCATGCCAAGCGTGGCGTTAGGGTCAGTCGTCGAAACAGCGCGGAAAGGAATGTGCGAATCGCCTGAAATCAGGATCGCCAACTGAGGAATCCAGTCAACTGGAACCAGGTCGACGGCGTTCATCAGGAACACCCAGACGAAAATGGTCAGCGCCAACGGTGCAATCACCGGGCTACGACCGTGGAAGCTGTCCTTCACGCTACCGTCTACGAAGTCGACCAGCACTTCAACGAAGTTCTGCAGCGCACCTGGTTGCCCGGAAGTTGCCTTCTTGGCCGCCATGCGGAAAATCAGAACGAAAATCAGGCCCAGGGCAACAGACCAGCCGAGAGTATCGACGTGGAAAGCCCAAAAGCCCATTTCCTTCGCTTCTGCAGCGGTGTGGGCAAAACCCCAGCCGCCATCTGGTAGCTGACCGAAGGTCAGGTTCTGCAAGTGGTGCTGGATATAGCCCGAAGCTGTTTGCTCTGCCATGTTTGCCTCAAACGCCCTAAGGTCTCGAAAGTCTTGTTCTCATCAGCAGGGGAGCGAACCAATTGACCACCTGGATCAACATGAACACGCCGAATACCGCAATCGGCGCCAATGGCTTCACACCTGCAAAGGTCAGTGCAAAAAGCACTGCCGTAAAAATCAGCTTGCCTGCCTCGCCGGCATAAAATGACCGGACTATGGCTTGCGCTGCTCTAGCCCCGGAAAACCGGAAAGCCTTGTGAGCAAAATACAAATTGGGCAGCCAGGCTATCAGGCCTCCGCACAGCCCTGAATATCCGGCTACGACTCCGTGCCACTGCCACAGCACCAGGGCTGCCAGCAGCAGGACAATAAATTGAGCCAGCAGTACCGGGAAAACCGCCAGTCGATGGAACGGCAAGCGGTTTGGCATGCGTGTCTCCATCACTCCTGCTCCTCGTGCGTCGGCCGCCAAAATCAATAACTTGGCATAATTTGTGCCGACAAAATGCGCGCAGAGTATAGGGGCGGTTCAGCCCCTATTCAACCTTCAGGTAGTGATTTCCGACTACACGCTACAGTGCAATTGTTTCAGCGGATGTGGGCGAGCACACCCTGAAGCTCATCCAGCGAGTTATAACGGATCACCAACTGCCCTTTGCCCTTCTGCCCGTGCCGAATTTGCACCGCAGAGCCCAGCCGCTCGGCCAGACGCTGTTCGAGGCGGCTGATATCCGGATCGGTCTTGACCGGCTCGGCAGCTGCCGGTTTTCCACTCAACCACTGACGTACGAGCGCTTCTGTCTGGCGAACCGTCAGACCACGTGCGACAACATGTCGCGCCCCTTCGACCTGCTGATCTTCGGGCAAACCGAGCAACGCTCGAGCATGACCCATTTCCAGGTCGCCGTGGGAAAGCATCGTTTTGATCACATCCGGCAGCGCAATCAGGCGCAGCAGGTTGGCAACACTGACCCGCGACTTGCCGACCGCGTCGGCCACTTGCTGCTGGGTGAGCTGAAACTCATGCTGCAGACGCTGCAAAGCCACAGCTTCTTCGATGGGATTAAGGTCTTCGCGCTGAATGTTCTCGATCAACGCCATGGCGATAGCGGTTTCATCCGGCACATCGCGCACCATCGCCGGGATGGTTTCCATCGCGGCTTGCTGGCTTGCACGCCAGCGACGTTCGCCGGCGATGATTTCGAAACGGTTATCGCCAATCGGACGCACCACAATCGGCTGCATCACGCCTTGGGCCTTGATCGATTGGGCGAGCTCTTCGAGCGCCTGAGGATCCATGTCGCGACGTGGCTGGTACTTGCCGCGCTGAATCAGATCCAGCGGGATGTGCTGCAGCTCACGCTGGTCGGCCTTGACGGCTTGTTCTTCGAGGGAGCTGACGGTTGGACTGCTCAGAAGTGCGTCCAGCCCACGTCCGAGACCTCTTTTCTTGACGGCCATGGGGTTTCCTTAAGTTGGCTGAGCTGTGCGCGAACCGCGCCGTTGACGACGAACCATTTCCCCTGCAAGGGCAAGGTAGGCCAATGCACCGCGAGAACTCTTGTCGTAAGCCAGAACAGGCATACCGAAACTCGGTGCCTCGGCGAGACGAATGTTGCGCGGGATTACGGTGTCGTACAGCTGTTCGCCGAAATGCTCTTTGAGCTGCGCAGAAACGTCGTTGATCAAGCTCAGACGCGGGTCGTACATGGTGCGCAGCAATCCCTCGATTTTCAGGGCTGGATTGAGCAGCTCACCAATGCGCTTGATGTTATCCACAAGGTCGCTGAGACCTTCAAGAGCAAAGTATTCACACTGCATGGGGATAATGACGCCATCTGAAGCGACCAGCGCGTTCAACGTCAACATCGACAAAGACGGCGGGCAGTCGATCAGGATGTAATCGTAGTTCTCGCGGATCGGCGCCAGCGCATTGCGCAGGCGGCTCTCCTTCATCTTCATTTCGAGCAGATTAACTTCGGCAGCCGTCAGGTCCCGGTTTGCGGGCAGTAGCTGGTAGCCGCCATGTTCAGAGAACTGCATGGCCTGAGCCAGGTCGCATTCGCCAATCAGAACGTCATAAACCGAGTTTTCCAGGGCATGTTTATCCACACCACTGCCCATCGTGGCGTTGCCCTGAGGGTCGAGATCGATCAGCAATACGCGGCGCTTGGTAGCGACCAGCGATGCTGCGAGATTGATACAGGTGGTGGTTTTACCCACACCACCTTTTTGGTTCGCAATCGCGAATACCTTAGCCATGCTTGCTTGTGTTCCCAGTCATGCCGTGCGGCGCAGTATCAGCAGATGGCGTTGGCCTTGGCAACCCGGTACGGTCAAGGCTTGTGCGCTATCCACGCGGAAATCTGCGGGCAATGCTACCAGTTCATCGGTCGGATGCAGGCCTTTCATCGCCAGCCATCGCGTATTGGTGTCGCCCATGTGGCGGGTCCACCCGGTAAAGTCTTCCAGACTGCTGAACGCACGGGAAACGATCCCGGTAAACGGTTGTTCAGGTTGAAAAGATTCGGCGCGGCTGTGGATAACCTGGAGATTATCCAGCTTGAGCTCCAGTTTGACCTGGGTCAGAAACCGGGTTTTCTTGCCGTTGCTGTCCAGCACGGTGATCTTCATCTCCGGAAACAGGATCGCCAATGGAATACCCGGCATGCCGCCACCACTGCCAACGTCCAACCAGCGTTCGCCATCGATGAATGGCACCACGCTCAGGCTATCGAGCAGATGACGGGACACCATTTCGTCCGGGTCGCGCACCGCAGTCAGGTTGTAAGCCTTGTTCCATTTGATCAACAGGGCCAAGTAGGCCAGCAGCTGTGAGTGCTGGCTTTCACTGAGTTCTACACCCAGTTCCTGAGCGCCTCGGGATAACTCTTCGGCGTGTTGCGGGGTGACCATAGAACTCAAGCGCTTTGCTCCAACTGACGGCCAGCGCCGCGTTTTTTCAGGTGAATCATCAATAGCGAAATCGCTGCCGGCGTAACGCCCGGGATTCGCGAAGCCTGCCCCAGCGTTTCCGGACGAGTTATCCCCAGCTTGCTCTGGATCTCTTTCGACAGACCGGAAATGGTCATGTAATCGATGTCTTGCGGCAGTTTGGTGTCTTCGCTGGCCCGCAAACGGGCGATTTCGTCGACCTGACGGTCGATGTAACCCGCGTACTTAGCCTTGATTTCAACCTGTTCAGCGACTTGCGGATCAGGGCTGCCATGGCCAGTGAGGGAAACCAGACTGGCGTAGTCGATTTCCGGTCGGGTCAACAGGTTGAGCAGGTTGTATTCGTGAGTCAACGGCGTGCCGAAATGACTGGCGATGGCATCGCCCTGCTCAGTACCCGGACGTACCCAGGTGCTTTTCAGGCGCTGCTCTTCCAGTTCGATGTTTTCGCGTTTGGCGCAGAACGCAGCCCAGCGTTGATCATCGACAAGACCCAGCTCGCGGCCTTTTTCGGTCAGGCGCAAGTCCGCGTTGTCTTCACGCAGAATCAAGCGGTATTCGGCACGAGACGTGAACATCCGGTACGGCTCTTGGGTACCCAGCGTGATCAAGTCATCCACAAGCACGCCTATGTACGCTTCATCGCGACGCGGGCACCAGCTTTCCTTGCCCTGGGCACGGAGAGCGGCATTGGTCCCGGCCAGCAAACCTTGAGCACCGGCTTCTTCGTAACCGGTCGTACCGTTGATTTGTCCTGCGAAGAACAGACCCGCGATGACTTTGGTTTCGAGGCTGTACTTCAGATCGCGTGGATCGAAGTAATCATATTCGATGGCATAGCCAGGGCGCACGATGTGGGCATTTTCCATGCCTCGAATCGAACGAACGATCTGTAATTGCACGTCAAACGGCAACGAAGTCGAAATGCCATTCGGATACAGCTCATGCGTGGTCAGGCCTTCAGGTTCGATGAAAACCTGATGGCTTTCCTTGTCGGCAAATCGATGAATCTTGTCTTCGATCGATGGGCAATAGCGTGGACCCACACCTTCGATAACGCCGGAATACATGGGCGAACGATCAAGGTTGGCCGCAATGATTTCGTGAGTCCGGGCGTTGGTGTGGGTAATCCAGCAACTGACTTGCGATGGATGCTGCTCCTTGGAGCCCATGAACGACATGACCGGAATCGGTGTATCACCCGGCTGTTCTGTCATGACCGAAAAATCGACCGAACGGCCATCGATACGCGGAGGAGTACCGGTTTTCAGGCGACCCACTCGCAGCGGTAACTCACGTAAACGATGTGCCAGCGCGATTGAAGGTGGATCGCCAGCGCGACCGCCCGAATAATTCTGCATTCCGATGTGGATAAGTCCACCCAGGAAGGTACCGGTCGTCAGCACAACCGAATCGGCCATGAAACGCAGACCCATTTGGGTCACTACACCGCGTACCTCGTCCTGCTCAACGATCAAGTCATCACAGGCTTGTTGAAATACCCACAGGTTCGGCTGATTTTCGATGGTTTCGCGAATTGCCGCTTTGTACAGAACACGGTCTGCCTGTGCACGAGTTGCCCGGACTGCAGGGCCTTTGCGGCTGTTCAGCACGCGGAACTGGATACCACCTTTGTCCGTGGCCATAGCCATAGCGCCGCCCAAGGCGTCGATTTCCTTGACTAGATGGCTTTTACCAATCCCGCCAATAGCCGGGTTGCAGCTCATCTGACCCAGTGTTTCCACGTTGTGGGTCAGCAAAAGGGTTTTTACACCCATACGTGCCGACGCCAGTGCGGCCTCGGTACCGGCATGACCGCCACCGATGACGATCACTTCAAAACGGGAAGGGAAATCCACCACGCACCTCGTGCCTGTTCTAGATGGGAAATTGGGATAGCTGACAAGTATAGGGACTTACCCCCCCTGAAAGGAACCCGTTGCACAAAAATTAACCAGCTGTGGAAAAGTCTCAGATATAGAAATTAAAAAGAAAGAAGATTTATAAAACCTTATTTTAAATGCTATTTATACAGAACCTATTTTCTGTGGATAGATTGCTACAGGCCAATTAATTCAATGTGTACAGAGATTCAAAAGTCTGTGTTCATGTGCTCGGGAGGGTTCTGGATAACCGTCTTTAGCCTGTGGATTAAAACCCTACTTGTCCACAGAGGGGGTTATGCTCAGATTTCGACCCCTGTTATCAACCGACCTTAACGGGCGTTATCCACAGAGCTTAATGTACGAAATTTGCTCCAATCCATGCCGGGCAACCACACTTATTGATGGGCTGGTGAGCGATGTAATCGAGCCAAGGCATTGTCGAGTGAAAAAACCAGGCCTCAAGCGATGACTGAAATGGTTAAAACACAGCTATTGTGAGTTCCCCAGACAAAAGCTAATAATAGCTATTATCATTCACATACCTTGTCGCCATGCCCTCCTACTTCCATACGGTCGCCGTGCAGTGCATATATGAGCAGCATCACTCGTGGTTGAACGCCTGGCTTAAGGCCAGACTGAACAACGCCTGCGATGCCGCCGATGTAGCCCAGGACACTTTCGTTCGTATTCTTGGTTCTTCCAATACCGTGCCCATACGTGAGCCACGTGATTACCTGGCTACGGTGGCTCGCGGTCTGGTGATTGATCGTTACCGGCGCCGGACGATTGAACAGGCTTACCTGCAGACATTGGCTGACAGGCCGGAAACGACGGTGATCAGTGAAGAAGACAAGGCGTTGATCATCGAAACCCTGATGGCTGTGGATAAAGCGTTGAGTGACCTTGGGGCCCGCACCAAGCACATTTTTGTTCTTTCGCAGATTGATGGGCTGACTTATCAACAGATCGCGACTCAGTTAAAGGTGTCCCTGACGACGGTGAAAAAGCACATGATCCGCGCCCTTACTGAATGCACGATGCTCGTGGCGCAGATGTCGTGAGCCCCGTCCCAGACCGCACGGTATTCGAGGCTGCCGCCAGTTGGTATGTGCACTTTCAGAGTGAACCTTTGACTCAGGAAGACCAGACAGCATGGCGTCGCTGGCTGGAAAGCGACCCTGCCCACCGGATTGCCTGGGAACGCATGGAGCAACTGCAACGAGGCCTTGGCGGCTTGTCTCCTGACCTGACCCGCCGCGTTTTATCCGCCCCTCAGCAACGTCGGCAGGTGCTCAAGTTAATGCTGGCTTTGGCAGGTACCGGCTATGCTGGCTGGAATATTCAACAGCACACTTCGCTGAAAAATATGGGAGCTGACTACCGCACGCCGGTGGGTCAGCGTCGACATGTAGAGCTGGCGGAAGGCACTCAAGTCGAGCTGAACACCGATACTGCGATAGACGTTGCATTTGATAGCCAGCAGCGGCTGATCCACCTGCGTGACGGTGAAATTATGATTAGTACCGGCAAGCTAGGGGATACCCGGCCGTTCTATGTCGAAACTCGAGACGGAAGAGTGCAGGCTCTTGGTACCAGATTCGTTGTCAGGCAAATGGAATATGGCACTCGAGTCGGGGTGCTGGAGGATCGCGTCAGCATTCAGCCTGCCCGTTCATTAACCTCGCCGAGCCTGTTAACAGTGGGTCAAGGGGTGGATTTCTACACTGAAGGGGTTGGCCCAACCCGTATTTATCCACAGGCCGAGACGGCATGGCTTGATGGCCAGCTAGTTGTTCTGGATGCGCGGCTGGGAGATGTCATCAAGGAGTTGGCCCGATATCGCCCCGGCGTAATGCAGTGCGATGAACAGGCAGCCAGCTTGCGGGTGTCTGGTGCATTTCGTGTGGACGCTACAGAAGCAGTCCTGGCCAATCTACAAGCGACGCTTCCTATTCGGGTGAGTTACTTCACCCGTTATTGGGTGTCTGTGAAGCGTATCGTCTGACGCTGAAAAAATTTTCTCAGCGAGGGTTATCTTTTTTAGTTCAGGCACGGCCCTACAGGTAAATGCGAATTCATCACCTCGGGGTCTTTAATAACAATGCGCTTCCCACCTCTTCCGCTCCATGCCCGGCAGCACCTTTCTCGACAATGTATTGGCTATAGCTTGCTGCTGGCGGCCGGTGGCATTGGGTGCGCAGTGACAACCACCAGCGTCATGGCTGCCTCTGCTGTTCAAAACTACAACATCGCCGCGGGGCCGCTGGATAGCGCATTGAATCAGTTCGCGTCGGCTTCCCATGTGATCCTTTCATTCTCTCCGGAACAGACAATCGGCCGCACAAGCCCGGGCTTGCGCGGTAACTATTCAATAGAACAAGGTTTCTCGGCCCTGCTGCAGGGGGCGAAGCTGCAGGTAGTCGCGCAATCTCCTGGCAGCTATGTCCTGCAATCCGTGCCTGATGATGGGTCGATTGTTTTATCGCCGACGAACATAGACAGCACCCAATCCGGTGGTTTCGAGTTACCGGATCGTGGCTACAAGGCTGAAAACAGTCGGGTGGGAACTAAAACCAGCACGCCACTTGCCGAAACACCACGCTCGGTTTCGATAGTCACTGCGCAACGCATGAAGGATCAGAAAACCCAGACTCTTACAGAGGCATTAGGTTATGTGCCGGGTATTTTTGCGCCGCCTTTCGCTGCGGGTGACAACCTGGCGGGCGACCTGTTCTTCATCCGGGGTTTCAATGCCACCGACTACGGTTATGGCTTGATGCGTGACGGTTTGCGTGTGCAGGGCAATCGTTATGACACCACCACTGAGCCTTACGGACTTGAACGAGTCGAGATATTCCGCGGGCCATCGTCGATTCTCTACGGCGAAAATGCGCCAGGCGGTCTGGTCAATCTGGTCAGTAAACGGCCGACCGACAATTCCCAGGGCGAGGTCCTGCTCAGCTACGGCTCCAACAATCGTCGGCAATTGGGTGTGGATATCTCCGGCCCTTTGAATGAAAGCGGTAATGTTCTGGGGCGAGTGGTCATGCTCGGGCGTAATGCTGACACACAGACAGATCACGTCCCCGATGATCGACTCTACATCGCACCTTCGCTGACGTTGAATTTCGATGATTACAACAGCCTGACTCTGCTGAGCAGCTATCAGAAAGACCACACCAATATGGAGTTGGGATTGCCAGCTGCGGGCACTTTGTTGCGCAACCCGAATGGCAAGCTGGACAAGGACACAATGCTCGGCGTTCCGGACTGGAACACTTTCGAACGTGAAATGTGGAGTGCTGGCTATGAGTTCAGCCACAGCTTCAACGATGACTGGCAATTCCGGCAGAACTCGCGATACATGCAGTCGCGCATCACCCGGCATGAGACCTGGCCAGGGAGTCTCGACAACGCCGGGTTCGGTACCCAGCTGAATGTCATGGCCTATGATCGCTATAACAAATCAATGGTTTACTCACTGGATAACCAGCTGGAAGGTAAATTCAACAGCGGTGGTCTGGAGAACACCGTCCTGTTTGGTGTCAGTGTTGACCGCACATCATTCAGCCAGGACTGGGATGCCGGCTTCGCGGGCCGCATCAACATTTATGATCCCGTTTACGCGGGGGATCCAGTGACATCCAGTCCTGTACAGAACACGCTTCTTGAACAACAGATGCAGGGGGTGTACGGGCAGATTCAGAGCAAATACGACCAATGGATCTTCTTGTTGGGTGGCCGTCAGGATTGGGTCGACAGCGACTTCCGCAACAAGCTTGCCCCGGCTGGCGACCTTAGCGCCAGCGACAAGAAGTTCACCTATCAGGGCGGGGTCATGTACCAGTTCGACAACGGCCTGACACCGTATGTCAGCTACTCGACTGCTTTTGTTCCTGTGCAACAGATATCCAACGGCGGTGCTCCGCTGGACCCTATTACCAGTAGCCAGTATGAAGTGGGTTTGAAATACGAGCCTCGCGGCTGGAACACCTCCCTTACGGCTTCCGTCTACGATCTGCGTAAGAAGGACGACACTTACTTCGATACGACCAGTGCCAGTTACCGACAGGTTGGGGAAAGTCGCTCCAAAGGCGTTGAGCTTGAGATCAACAGTGATATCAACCAAAACCTGAATATCACCGCTTCCTATTCCTACACAGACGCAAAAGTGATCAAAGATGCTCCAGGTTCACTTATTGAAGGGCACCAGATCACCGGCGTTCCGCGCAATCAGGCATCAGCATGGGCTAAATACCGTTTCCTGAACGGCTATCTGAACGGGTTGCATGTTGGGACAGGCATCCGTTATTTCGACAGCACCTTCTCCTACACACCGACGGCGCTGTACGGAAAACTCGATGCCGGCGACGTGACATTGGTAGACGCCAATATTGGCTACCAGATAGACAAGAATTGGTCAGTTGACGTAAACGCCAAGAATCTCTTCGATAAGGAATACGTGTCGGGATGCAACGACGCGGGCCGCTGTTACTGGGGAGACAGCCGGACGCTGTTGGGAACCGTCAGCTATAACTGGTAGGGTTGTGGATAAGTTGGCCACTGTCGAGTTATCCCCAGTGGCCAACGCTCCCTATCTATTTTCCGATGCAGAAGCTGGAGAAAATCCTGCCGAGCAGATCATCGGAACTGAATGCGCCGGTAATTTCCGCAAGAGACTGTTGAGCCTGGCGTAAGTCTTCCGCCAGTAACTCGCCGGCTCCCGCCAATGTCAGCTGGGCCCTGCCGTGCTCAAGCGAGTCACCTGCATGGCGCAACGCTTCCAGGTGACGTCGGCGGGCGCTGAAGCTGCTTTCCGAGGTTTGCTCATAGCCCATGCAGGCTTTGAGATGCTCGCGCAATAAATCCAGGCCTTCACCGGCAGACTTGGCGCTCAAACTAATGGTGACGTGGCCATCATCACTTGTCTGCAACTGGATGGTGTCTCCACTCAGATCTGCCTTGTTACGGATCAAGGTGACTTTGGCTGGATCCGGCCTCTGCTCCAGAAACTCTGGCCATAGCGAAAAAGGATCGAGTGCCTCAGGTGCAGTCGCGTCCACCACCAGCAGCACACGATCAGCCTCGCCGATGGCCTTCAGAGCTCGCTGTACCCCAATCTTCTCGACCTGATCTTCAGTATCGCGCAGCCCTGCAGTGTCGACGACGTGCAGTGGCATGCCATCAATGTGGATATGTTCACGAAGAATATCCCGGGTGGTGCCCGCAATTTCTGTAACGATGGCTGCTTCTTTACCCGCCAGCGCGTTCAGCAGGCTGGACTTACCCGCGTTAGGACGTCCGGCGATCACTACGGTCATGCCATCCCGTAACAGGGCACCTTGCCCGGCCTCACGCATCACTGTGGATAACTCGTCTCGTACCGCGTCGAGCATGGATAGCACGTGACCGTCAGCCAGGAAATCAATTTCCTCCTCGGGGAAGTCGATCGCAGCTTCGACATAGATACGCAAGCTGATCAACTTCTCAGTCAAGTTATCCACACGGCGCGAAAACGCGCCCTGTAATGAACGCAATGCATTGCGTGCAGCCTGTGCGGAACTGGCCTCAATCAGATCAGCGATGGCTTCGGCCTGTGCCAGATCCAGCTTGTCATTAAGGAAAGCGCGTTCGCTGAATTCGCCGGGTCTGGCCAGACGGCTGCCCAATTCGAGACAGCGCTGCAGCAGCATATCCAGAACAATGGGACCACCGTGCCCCTGAAGCTCGAGAACGTCTTCGCCTGTGAACGAATTAGGGCCCGGAAAATAAAGCGCAATCCCCTCATCAATAACGTGCCCGGCGCCATCTTCAAACGGACCGTAGTGCGCAAATCGCGGTTTCAGGGTTCTGCCTGTGATAGCTGAGGCGGCCTTGGCGGCAAGAGGTCCGGAAATACGCACGATGCCTACCCCGCCGCGGCCTTGGGCGGTGGCGATGGCTGCAATGGTTTCACGTGGGGCATTCATGGTCCGGCTCCAGGACAAATAGCGGATAGCAAAACGCCCCACTAGGGGGCGCCTTGTAATACTTATTCACAGGTTAGATCAAGCTTCGGCTTTTTTGGTCGCCGCTTCGATCTTGCGAGTGATGTATGCCTGTTGAGCGATCGACAGGGTGTTGTTCACAACCCAGTACAGAACCAGACCAGCAGGGAACCACAGGAAGAAGAACGTGAAGATGATTGGCATCATTTTCATGACCTTGGCCTGCATCGGATCCGGCGGTGTTGGGTTCAGACGCTGCTGGATGAACATGGTAGCGCCCATGATGATCGGCAGGATAAAGAACGGGTCTTTAATCGACAGGTCAGTTATCCACAGAATCCACGGTGCCTGACGCATCTCGACGCTTTCAAGCAGAACCCAATACAGCGACAGGAACACCGGCATTTGTACAAGAATTGGCAAACATCCACCCAGCGGGTTGATCTTCTCTTTCTTGTACAACTCCATCATTGCCTGCGACATTTTCTGACGATCGTCGCCATGCTGCTCTTTCAGGATTGCAAGTTTTGGTGCAACTGCGCGCATGCGAGCCATGGATTTGTAGCTGGCTGCCGACAATGGGAAGAAAAGACCCTTGATCAGCATGGTCAGGAAAATAATCGACCAGCCCCAGTTACCCACAATGGCGTGGATGTGTTGCAGCAGCCAGAAGATAGGCTGTGCAATAAACCACAGGATGCCGTAGTCGACAGTCAATTCCAGACCTGGGGATAACTCTTTCAGCACTGCCTGGCTTTTCGGACCCGCATACAACGTGGCGCTCAGCTCGCCTTTACTACCCGGTGCAACAGTTACAGCCGGGCCAGTAAAACCGATGATGTAGTTGCCCTGGTTGTCTTTACGAGTCTGAACGGCGTTGGCAGTGTCCTTGCTCGGGATCCACGCGGTTACGAAGTAGTGCTGCAACCATGCAACCCAACCACCCTGGACGGTTTCCTTGAGTTGAGCCTTGTCGATATCTTTCATCGACACTTTTTTGTAAGGCTCGCCGGCTGTCCACAGTGCGGCACCCAGATAGGTCGCAGTACCGGTGGCAGTTGTGGAGGAAGGATCATCGCTGCCATCACGTTTCAGTTGGGCAAACAGGTTGCCCGACCAGGGCTGAGCGCTCTGGTTGTCGATTTCATAACTCACAACCAGATCGTACAAACCGCGCTTGAAGGTAAAGCGCTTGATGTAGTTGACACCGTTGTCGGTGAACTTCAGGTCGACAACCAGATTTTCCTGACCATCAGCGAGTTGATAGATCTTCTGTGCAGACGAGTAAACCGGACGACCAGCCGGGCGTGCATCGGGACCGTTGTTGCCAGTCAGACCGCTTTGCGCCAGGAAGGTACGTTCGCCACCATTGTCAAACAACTGAAATGGCACATCAGGATGGTCCTGACGACGTGGATACAGCGGAAGTCTCAGCTGAACGACATCGCCGCCGACTGGATCGATTTCCAGGCTGAGCACGTCGGTTTTGACCTGAATAAGGTCTTTGCTGACAGCTGCTGGAGTTTCCAGCGGCGCAGCCACTTCGCCATTTGCGCTAGGAACATCGGCACTCGCAGAAGGTTTTGCACCAGTAGCCGTGTCCGGAATACCCGGTGCAGGGGTGCTGGCAGCAACATTCTGAGTCGGCATGGCGGCCTGGCCGTAGTCTTGGTTCCATTTCAGAACCCCGACATAGGTCACGATTGCCAGGGCGACGATCAGGATCGTGCGTTTAATATCCATGATTACTCGGCCATCGAAGAAGAACGGGAGGTAGGGACAGGCGGAACCGGGTCATAACCACCGGGATTCCACGGATGACAGCGACCTAAGCGACGAAAGGTCAGCCAGCCACCGCGCAGAAGACCATGATTTTCAATGGCTTCATACGCGTAGCAGGAGCAACTGGGGTAGAAACGACAGTGGCTGGCCATTAGCGGGCTAATGGCATAGCGATAGAACTGGATCGGAACGAGCGCCAGTTTACGCATCGGTACTATCTACCCCTACAGTTTCGGTTTTTACTTCTGGAACCGGCCGGCTGCGTGCCAGGCGTTTCCATAGCTTGCCGAAATGCTGAATCAATTCGGGGCTTTCTACGTCACCCAAGCCTTTACGCGCGACAATCACAATATCCCACCCGACCAAGTTGTCTTGGTGGTGGCGAAATGATTCGCGCATCAGGCGTTTCAAGCGGTTGCGCTCAACGGAGAGTTTGACGCTCTTTTTACCGATAACCAGCCCCAGACGGGGATGATCAAGGTCGTTATTGCGCGCAAGGAGCAGGAGATTTTTCCCCGGAACCTTGCCGGTAGGGGAGTCAAAGACTGCCTTGAAATGCCGGGGGGTAAGCAAACGCTTTTCCCGACTGAAGTCCTGACTCACCTCCAGTGCCGGATTATCAAACTGCCAGACGCGCGCGACCTTTGGCGCGACGACGCGACAGTACGGCGCGGCCGTTCTTGGTGGCCATGCGAGCACGGAAGCCGTGAGTGCGAGCGCGTTTGATAGTGCTTGGTTGGAAAGTACGTTTCATGGCGTGTTACCTGGTTCGTCCACAACGGGCCGGAATGGCCCCCGTTTTAAGAGACCGGGGATTCTAGAGAAAGCAAGCCTCTAGGTCAATTTCCAACCAGCGTTTCCTTCAATTAGTTATGTAACCGGTTCTGGATCACTTTTTCCAGAGACCTGAGGTTTTGCGTCACGCCCAGATATAGAAATAAAGAAGAGAAGTATTTAAAGCTTCTTTATAGAGCTTATTAAAGCAAGGTACGCCCTTCGCTGTGGATAACCTGCTCAGAGCCTTTTAAATCAGGATGTACAGAGAATGACAACACTGTCGAGAAACGGTGCTCTGCCTGTGCTGCGCTGTCGGAAAACCTGTGTGTGGAATGGTGTTTTATCCACAGGCCGCTTATCCACAGATTTCAGGCCTGGGTTATGCAACGGGCTGAGGCCGGGTTATCCACAGAGCTTATGCACATGCCATTGGTCGGCTTGATGGTAGCTGAATATCTGATTTATCCCGTTCGACTGATCACCTACATGTGGATAAGTACTGACGCGGTCGGTACAATGGCGGCTGTTTTTGCCTCACCGGCTTTTAACCTAGGGGATGTCCGTGTCATTGGAACTTTGGCAGCAGTGCGTAGAGCTTTTGCGCGATGAGCTGCCTGCCCAGCAATTCAACACCTGGATCCGTCCGCTACAGGTTGAAGCCGAAGGCGACGAGTTGCGTGTCTATGCACCGAACCGTTTTGTTCTCGACTGGGTAAACGAAAAGTACCTCGGTCGTTTGCTTGAACTGTTAGGTGAGCACGGTCAGGGGATGGCGCCTGCGCTTTCTCTATTAATAGGCAGCAAGCGCAGTTCAGCTCCCCGCGCAGCCCCGAACGCCCCATTGGCTGCAGCGGCTTCGCAGGCAATGGCCGCGAGCCAGCCTGTTAGCCAGGCTCCTGCACCCGCTCAAGTGGCTGCTCCAGCGCCGGTACAGCAGCCATCACAGATTAACGACGAACCCTCTCGTGACAGTTTCGATCCAATGGCGGGTGCCAGTTCCCAACAGGCCCCTGCTCGTGCTGAACAGCGCACGGTTCAGGTAGAAGGCGCGCTAAAGCACACCAGCTATCTGAATCGCACCTTCACGTTCGAGAACTTCGTTGAGGGTAAGTCCAACCAACTGGCCCGGGCTGCGGCCTGGCAGGTAGCTGACAACCCCAAGCATGGTTACAACCCGCTCTTTCTTTATGGTGGCGTTGGTCTGGGTAAAACTCACTTGATGCACGCTGTGGGTAATCATCTTCTCAAGAAGAACCCGAACGCGAAGGTTGTGTACCTGCATTCGGAGCGTTTTGTGGCCGACATGGTCAAAGCGTTGCAGTTGAACGCTATCAACGAGTTCAAACGTTTCTATCGCTCAGTCGATGCGTTGCTGATCGACGATATTCAGTTCTTTGCCCGCAAGGAACGGTCCCAGGAAGAATTTTTCCACACCTTCAATGCTCTGCTCGAAGGCGGTCAGCAGGTCATTCTGACCAGCGACCGTTATCCGAAGGAAATTGAGGGGCTTGAGGAGCGCCTGAAGTCGCGATTCGGCTGGGGCCTGACAGTTGCTGTCGAACCTCCGGAGCTTGAAACCCGCGTCGCGATCCTGATGAAAAAAGCGGATCAGGCAAAGGTCGATCTGCCTCACGATGCAGCGTTCTTCATTGCACAACGCATTCGCTCCAACGTGCGTGAGCTTGAAGGCGCGCTAAAGCGTGTTATCGCTCACTCGCACTTCATGGGGCGTGATATCACTATCGAGTTGATCCGCGAGTCGTTGAAGGACCTGTTGGCACTGCAGGACAAACTGGTGAGTGTGGATAACATCCAGCGCACCGTCGCCGAGTATTACAAGATCAAGATTTCCGACCTGTTGTCCAAGCGTCGTTCCAGATCTGTAGCCCGGCCGCGTCAGGTGGCGATGGCATTGTCGAAGGAACTGACTAACCACAGTCTGCCGGAAATCGGTGATGTGTTTGGTGGTCGTGATCACACAACCGTTTTGCACGCCTGCCGAAAGATCAATGAATTGAAAGAATCCGACGCGGATATTCGCGAGGACTACAAGAACCTGCTGCGTACACTGACCACTTGATGACATCAGCGCAGCTTATTAAGGCAAGGGACTAGACCATGCATTTCACCATTCAACGCGAAGCCCTGTTGAAACCCCTGCAATTGGTCGCCGGCGTGGTCGAACGCCGCCAGACCCTGCCGGTGCTCTCCAACGTGCTTCTGGTCGTCGAAGGGCAGCAGCTCTCGTTGACCGGCACTGATCTTGAAGTCGAACTCGTTGGTCGTGTTCAACTTGAAGAACCTGCTGAACCGGGCGAGATCACTGTCCCTGCCCGCAAGCTGATGGACATTTGCAAAAGTCTGCCGAACGACGTGCTGATCGACATCAAGGTTGATGATGCAAAGTTGATCGTCAAGGCTGGCCGTAGCCGCTTCACGTTGTCGACATTGCCAGCCAATGACTTCCCGACTGTTGAAGAAGGCCCTGGTTCGCTGACCTTTAACCTGGTTCAAAGCAAGCTGCGTCGTCTGATCGAGCGCACCAGCTTCGCCATGGCTCAGCAGGATGTTCGTTACTACCTGAACGGCATGCTGCTGGAAGTAAGCGCAGGTGTGCTTCGCGCTGTTGCCACCGACGGTCACCGTTTGGCCATGTGCTCCATGACCGCTGATATCGAACAGGCTGATCGGCACCAGGTGATCGTGCCGCGTAAAGGCATTCTGGAAATGGCTCGCCTGCTGACCGAGCAAGATGGCATCGTGAGTATCGTTCTGGGTCAGCATCACATTCGTGCGACCACTGGCGAGTTCACGTTCACCTCCAAGCTGGTTGACGGTAAATTCCCGGACTACGAGCGTGTGCTGCCCAAGGGTGGCGACAAGCTTGTATTGGGTGATCGTCAGGCATTGCGTGAAGCGTTCAGCCGTACGGCGATTCTGTCCAACGAGAAATACCGCGGCATCCGTCTGCAACTGGCCAGCGGTCAGCTGAAAATCCAGGCGAACAACCCTGAACAGGAAGAAGCAGAAGAAGAGATCAGCGTCGACTATAACGGCGCTTCGCTGGAGATCGGTTTTAACGTCAGCTATTTGCTCGACGTACTGGGCGTGATGACTACCGAGCAGGTTCGTTTGATTCTGTCTGACTCCAACAGCAGCGCGCTGGTACAGGAATCGGATAATGACGACTCCGCTTACGTAGTTATGCCGATGCGCCTGTAACCATGTTCAGCAGAAGCTAGATGTCTCTTAGTCGCGTCTCTGTCACCGGGGTGCGCAATCTGCACCCGGTGACCTTCTCCCCCTCCCCCCGTATCAACATCCTTCACGGCGATAATGGCAGTGGCAAAACCAGCGTGCTGGAAGCCATCCATTTGCTTGGCCTCGCTCGTTCATTTCGCAGCGCTCGACTGCTACCGGTTATCCAGTACGAACAACCTGCGTGTACGGTTTTTGGTCAGGTCGATCTGGTTGAAGGTGGGCACAGCAATCTGGGTGTTTCCCGTGATCGTCAGGGGGATTTTCAAATACGTATAGATGGGCAGAACGCTCGTAGCGCGGCGCAACTTGCTGAAACCCTGCCTCTGCAACTTATCAACCCTGACAGTTTCCGTCTTCTCGAAGGAGCGCCGAAGATTCGCCGGCAGTTTCTGGACTGGGGAGTGTTCCACGTGGAACGTCGTTTTATGGCCACTTGGCAGCGCCTCCAGAAGGCCCTCAAGCAGCGTAACTCGTGGCTTCGGCATGGTACACTTGACGGCGCTTCACAAGCGGCATGGGACCGGGAGCTGTGCCTGGCCAGCGATGAAATTGATGAGTATCGCCGGTCATACATCAAGGCGTTAAAACCCGTCTTCGAACAGACTCTAAGTGAGCTGGTTGAACTCGAAGGTTTGACCCTGAGTTACTACCGTGGATGGGACAAGGAAAAAGACTTGAGCACTGTGCTCGCCTCTTCCCTCCATCGCGATCAACAGATGGGCCATACGCAAGCAGGACCACAGCGAGCTGATTTGCGACTTAGATTAGGCGCGCATAATGCGGCAGATATCTTGTCGCGTGGTCAGCAGAAACTGGTGGTGTGCGCACTGCGTATTGCTCAAGGGCATCTCGTTAGCCAGGCTCGTCGTGGCCAATGTATTTACCTTGTTGACGATCTACCGTCTGAACTGGATGACCAGCATCGCCGCGCGCTTTGCCGCTTGCTTGAAGACTTACGCTGCCAGGTTTTTATCACCTGTGTAGACCACGAATTATTGAGGGACGGCTGGCAAACGGAAACGCCAGTCGCTTTGTTCCACGTGGAACAAGGCCGTATCACCCAGACCCACGATCATCGGGAGTGATTGCATGAGCGAAAACCAAACGTACGACTCCTCCAGTATCAAGGTACTGAAAGGACTAGATGCCGTACGCAAGCGTCCCGGAATGTACATCGGTGACACTGACGATGGCAGCGGTCTTCACCACATGGTGTTTGAGGTTGTTGATAACTCGATCGACGAAGCACTGGCTGGCCATTGCGATGACATCACTATCACCATCCACCCGGACGAATCCATTACGGTCCGCGACAACGGTCGCGGTATTCCGGTAGACGTGCACAAAGAAGAAGGCGTGTCGGCAGCAGAGGTCATCATGACCGTGCTCCACGCTGGTGGTAAGTTCGACGACAACTCCTACAAAGTATCCGGCGGCCTGCACGGCGTGGGTGTTTCTGTAGTTAACGCCTTGTCCGAATTGCTGCTGTTGACTGTGCGTCGTAGCGGCAAGATCTGGGAGCAAACTTACGTTCACGGTGTTCCACAGGAGCCGATGCGTATTGTGGGTGACAGCGACACGACCGGCACCGAGATCCACTTCAAGCCTTCCGCTGAAACCTTCAAGAACATCCACTTCAGCTGGGATATTCTGGCCAAGCGGATTCGTGAGCTGTCCTTCCTGAACTCCGGTGTTGGCATCGTCCTTCGAGACGAGCGCAGCGGCAAGGAAGAGCTGTTCAAGTATGAAGGTGGTTTGCGTGCTTTCGTTGAATACCTGAACACCAACAAGACTGCGGTCAATCAGGTGTTCCACTTCAATATTCAGCGCGACGACGGCATTGGCGTCGAGATCGCTTTGCAGTGGAACGACAGCTTCAACGAGAACCTGTTGTGCTTCACCAACAACATCCCACAGCGTGACGGCGGTACTCACCTGGTGGGCTTCCGCTCCGCGCTGACGCGTAACCTCAACGCCTACATTGAGCAGGAAGGTCTGGCCAAGAAGCACAAGGTGGCGACCACTGGTGACGATGCGCGCGAAGGTTTGACTGCGATCATTTCGGTGAAAGTACCGGATCCGAAGTTCAGCTCGCAGACTAAAGACAAGCTGGTTTCTTCCGAGGTTAAAACTGCAGTAGAGCAAGAGATGGGTAAATACTTCTCTGACTTCCTGCTGGAAAACCCGAACGAAGCCAAGGCGGTTGTTGGCAAGATGATCGACGCTGCACGCGCGCGTGAAGCTGCTCGTAAAGCTCGCGAAATGACCCGTCGTAAAGGCGCACTGGATATTGCGGGTCTGCCCGGCAAACTTGCTGACTGCCAGGAAAAAGACCCTGCCCTTTCCGAACTGTACCTCGTGGAAGGTGACTCTGCTGGCGGTTCAGCCAAGCAGGGACGTAACCGTAAAACCCAAGCGATTCTGCCACTCAAGGGTAAGATCCTTAACGTCGAGAAAGCACGTTTCGACAAGATGATCTCGTCGCAAGAAGTAGGTACTTTGATCACCGCCCTGGGCTGTGGTATCGGCCGCGATGAGTACAACATCGACAAGCTGCGTTATCACAACATCATCATCATGACCGATGCTGACGTCGACGGTTCGCACATCCGTACGCTGCTGCTGACCTTCTTCTTCCGTCAGCTCCCAGAACTGATCGAGCGTGGCTATATCTACATCGCCCAGCCGCCGCTGTACAAGGTCAAGAAAGGCAAGCAAGAGCAATACATCAAAGACGACGAGGCCATGGAAGAATACATGACCCAGTCGGCTCTTGAAGATGCGAGCCTGCACCTGAATGAGTCTGCACCTGGTATTTCCGGCGAATCGCTGGAGCGTCTGGTCAACGATTTCCGGATGGTCATGAAGACCCTGAAGCGACTGTCGCGCTTGTATCCTCAGGAACTGACTGAGCACTTCGTGTACCTGCCTCCTGTCACTCTTGAGCAGCTGTCTGACCACGAAGGCATGCAAGCCTGGTTGGCACTGTTTGACGCCCGTCTGCGTGTTGGTGAGAAGTCGGGTCTGGTTTACAAAGCCAGCCTGCGTGAAGATCGCGAACGTAATGTCTGGCTGCCAGAGGTCGAACTGATCTCCCACGGTCTGTCCAACTACGTGACCTTCAACCGCGACTTCTTCGGCAGTAACGACTACAAGACCGTAACCGCACTGGGCCTGCAGATCAGTACGCTGCTGGAAGAAGGTGCTTACGTTCAACGTGGCGAGCGCAAGAAGCAGGTCACCGAGTTCAAGGAAGCCTTGGCCTGGTTGATGGCTGAAAGCACCAAGCGCCACACCATCCAGCGATACAAAGGTCTGGGTGAGATGAACCCTGATCAGCTGTGGGAGACCACGATGGATCCGTCGGTTCGCCGGATGCTCAAGGTCACTATTGAAGACGCTATCGGTGCAGACCAGATCTTCAATACCTTGATGGGTGATGCAGTAGAACCTCGCCGTGACTTCATCGAGAGCAATGCTCTGGCGGTTTCCAACCTGGATTTCTAAATCAGGTTGTGGCCGGAAACGGCCGTTTTCACTACTCCACGAAAAAGCCAACCTCCGGGTTGGCTTTTTTATGGCTTTGAATTGTCTGGGTATACAGGCGGGTTCAGAGCTTCACTTGAGCCGCGGATCGTGCCTGGTGACACACCCACCGAGCGTTTGAACGCTCGGCTAAAGGCGGCCAGTGAACCGTAACCTAACCGGGTTGCAATGGTTTCTATTGGCTGCCGCTCGCGACTCAGACTAAGCAGAGCCAGGCGCATCCTCAAATCCGTGAGGTAGCGAAGCGGAGAGACACCAGTAGCATGAAGAAAACGCTGAGCAAAAACAGAGCGCGACTGCCCTGCTTGGCTTGCCAGAGACGCTACTGTCCAACTTCTAGCGGGGTGTTTGTGCATCATTACAAGGGCTCTACTCAGCCGAGGATCTTTTAATGCACCCAACCATCCTGCTGCACCACCGCATCCATCTGCCACCCAATCCCTTATCACAAGTGCAGCAACCACTTCGGCGAGGCGCGCAAGAATACCCAAGTGGCCGGCTTTTAACGTCAAAGATTCACGCTCCATCGCGTCCAGCATGGGGCAGATTTCGGGTGACGCCTGCGACAGCGTGCTCGCCAGTAATACCTCCGGCATGGCGGCAACCAGCGGCTGCATGCCACCGAGCTCCAGTTCCATGCAGCAGCTGAAAATAACCGGACCTTGGCAACCGCCACCCTGCTCTCCGCTAAACGAGTCAAAGGCGAACGGCTTTACCTGGGATGAAGGCGTTCTCTCTGAAGACAAAATCGCATGGAGTCCGCCGTGAGGTATCAAGACTGCGGTCCCTGTATCCATCCGATACAGATTGTTGCCCGGACTACGAAGCCAGACAGGCCCTCGTCCCACGAAGTGAAACTGCGCGCGACCCACTGAGTTACTGAAACCCACCCCCGGAAAGTCTCGGACTTCTATCCTGCGAAACTGTACGCCCACAAGACGCATGCCTGATAACAATTCGCTGATCAGATCACTTGGATCAGGTTGAATAGGCAAAGCCACTATCACTCCAGGACGATTGATCAATATCTACAGAGCTCAGATCATAGACCGTCCTGTGCGCCCTACCTAGACTCCAATGCTCAACTTTGAGCATTGGAGTCATTTCATGAGTCACCGTTTTTGTGGTCGATTACTAGGCAACGCTTGGGCGATAGTGTTATTGGCAGCACTTTCATCTTTATCTATCGCAGCCGAGAAAAGCTACACGGTAACCGCTCCGGACGGCGTCAGGATCGCCGTTCAGGAGGCGGGAAATCCAGACGGCCCAGCGATCATCTTTATTCATGGTTTACTCGGTAGCCGCCTGAATTGGGAAAAGCAGACGAGCAGTCCGGAGCTGCAACGCTACCGTATGGTGACCTATGACCTGCGAGGCCATGGCCTTTCCGACAAGCCTGACGATTCCAACGCGTATCTCATAGGGCGTCGATCCGCAGATGATCTGGCTGCTGTTCTCAAGGCGACTGGTAGCAAGCACCCGGTGCTCGTTGGCTGGTCTTTGGGTGGAGTGGTTATATCCAATTACCTGGCGGCTTATGGTGACGCTGATCTCGGTGGCATCATGTATGTCGATGGCGTGATCGAGCTTAACGCTGCGTTGATTACCTCACACCCGGAGGTGTATGCAGGGCTGGCGTCTGATGATCTCAAGACACACCTGGAGGCCATACGAACATTCCTTGCCCTATGCTTCCACACCCAACCGGATGCCCCCACTTTCGAATTGTTGCTATCGAATGCTGCGATGGCGTCCTGGACAATGACACGCGCCACTCCGTCCATGACCGTGGCCGCTGCAGAAGGGTTACCCAAGGCCAAGGTGCCCGTCTTGATGCTATATGGCGCAAAGGACCAGCTCGTCAATGTTCAACCCTCTATGGCGCGCGCAAAGCAGTTGAATCCTCGCGTTCAGACAAAGGTATATGAGAACTCAGGCCATGCTCCGTTCCTGGAAGAATCGTCGCGTTTCAATCACGATTTATCGACGTTCATGGCGTCGCCGACATCGAGTAAGTGACGGCATTTAAACCGCAGTCATGGATGGCTTCGCGGCTGGTGCGATCCTCAAGCCAAGGCTTGTATGAGGATATGTTCCACGTGGAACGTGTATTTAGTAGGGACAGTGATTTAGCCGAGAGGGATCGCTTGATAGGGTATGGTCCATCAGAGCCGCGTCAAAAGTCCCTATGAGATGTACCCAAAACCGGACATAAAAAAACCGACCCCAAGAGGTCGGTTCTAGAAGCTCATAAAAACTTATGCACGTTTTTGGCTTTTTAATGAGCATCGGAAATAAGCAGTGAATCCAATGGTTTGCCGCCGTTTTTTGCGAAAAAATCAAAAACAGTGCACAGGTTATCCACAAAAATCAGATAACGGCTTCTTCCTTGCTCGACACCGGTGCGGTGATTGAACCCAAGGCTTTTTGAGTCTCTTCGTTCCAGGTCTGAACTCGATCGTTGAGCGCTGCGATGGCGCGTGGACCTTCGCCCTCTGCATACATCGGTTCGCCGATAACGACCTGAATAGTGCCTGGCTTTTTCGCCCAGCCTTCCTTCGGCCAGTACTTGCCGGCGTTGTGTGCAACAGGCAGCACGGGCAGGTTTGCATTGACCGCCAACGCAGTGCCACCGCGAGAAAACTTGCCGACCTGGCCAAACGGAACACGGGTACCTTCTGGGAAGATCAGTACCCAGACGCCATCCTTGAGCAACTCATCGCCCTTCTTGGCGATTTGTTTGAGTGCTGCTTTTGGGTTCTCACGATCAATTGCGATAGGACGCAGCATGGCCATTGCCCAGCCAAAGAACGGGACATACAGAAGTTCACGCTTGAGCACCTGGCTTAGCGGCGAGAAGTACTGTGACAGGAAGAACGTTTCCCACGTGCTCTGGTGGTTGGAGATGATCACGCAGGGCGTCTTGGGGACATTTTCTGCGCCGGTCACTTCAACCCGGATGTTGAGGAATACGCGCGTCAACCAGATTGCGCAGCGGCACCAGTAAACGTTGATGAAACGATAGCGAGCCTTGAAGGGCAGGAACGGTGCGATAAAGAAGCTTAACGTGCACCACAGCAAAGAGCTGGTGCCTAGCAACAGGTAGAAGAGAACGGTCCTGATTGCCTGGATGATCGACATAGTTGCATTTACCGTACGGGCAAGTGCCCGTTCATCAAGCGTACCGCTAGTTGTTTTGCGGAGCGCTATTGTGGATAAGTTCTGCGGCAACGGCCGCGAGATCGTCAAAAACCAACGTACTGGCGGGCAGCGAACCGGCCAGTGTTTTCTCACCTTTGCCGGTCTTTACCAAAACCGGTTGTGAGTCGACGGCCAGTGCGGCCTTGAGGTCACTGCTGCTGTCACCTACAAACCATAGTCCCGCCAGCTCCACCTGGTAGTGCCGGGCGATGGTCTGCAGCATGCCCGGTTTCGGCTTGCGGCAATCGCAGCCTTCATCGGGCCCATGTGGGCAATAGACGATCAAACCGACCTCGCCCCCCTGCTCCGCCACCAACGCACGTAGACGAGCGTGCATGGCATCCAGAGTCGCGAGGTCGTAATAACCCCGGGCGATGCCGGACTGGTTGGTTGCGACTGCAACCGTCCAGCCGGCCTTACTCAGTTGCGCAATGGCCTCGATCGAGCCGGGAATCGGAATCCACTCCCCCACCGACCTTATGTAAGCGTCGGAGTCATGGTTGATGACTCCGTCCCGATCAAGGATCAGCAACTTCACGATGCGCCCCTTCCTCAGCCCAGCAACGAGATGTCGGCGACACCCAGGAACAAGCCACGCAGACGCGCCAGCAGCGCATATCGGTTGGCCCGTACATTGGCGTCCTCGGCGTTGACCATTACAGCCTCGAAGAAGGCATCAACCGGTTCACGCAGGGCTGCCAGACGCGCGAGGGTTTCGCTGTACTGACGCGCTTCTGCCATTGGCTGCACATCTTGATCTGCTTGCTTGATCGCCGAATAGAGCGAGAACTCGTTAGCGTTATCGAAGTATTTTGGCTCGACGGTCTGGGCAATGTTGCCCTCAGCCTTGCTCAACAGATTCGAAACGCGCTTGTTCACTGCGGCCAACGCGGCAGCTTCCGGCAGTTTGCGAAACGCCTGAACGGCTTGAACACGTTGATCGAAATCCAGCGCCGAGCCTGGTTGCAGGGCACGAACCGACAGATAAACCGCCACTTCAACGCCTTCGTCTTCGTAACGCGCACGCAGGCGGTCGAAGATGAATTCCAGTACCTGATCGGACAGACCGGCAGCTTTGACCTTGGCACCGAACTGACCTACTGCAAACTTCACGGTTTCGATCAGGTCCAGGTCCAGTTGCTTCTCGATCAGAATGCGCAGGATGCCCAGTGCGGCACGACGCAGTGCGTACGGGTCTTTACTGCCGGTTGGCAACATGCCAATACCGAAGATGCCGACCAGCGTGTCCAGCTTGTCAGCGATGGCCACTGCCGAACCGGTCAAGGTCGTTGGCAGTTCAGCGCCAGCACCGCGCGGCATGTACTGCTCGTTCAATGCCAGAGCTACATCGTCGGTTTCGCCGTCAGCCTTGGCGTAGTAGTAACCTGCGATACCCTGCATTTCAGGGAATTCGCCAACCATTTCGGTGGCCAGGTCGCACTTGGACAACAGCCCGGCACGGGCTGCACGTTGAGCGTCGCCACCAATACGCGGAGCAATGAATGCAGCGAGTTTCGAAACACGTTCAGCTTTGTCGAAAACGCTGCCCAACTGAGCCTGGAACACGACGTTCTGCAGACGCTGGTTGAAGGTTTCCAGCTTCTGCTTTTTGTCCTGCTTGAAGAAGAACTCGGCGTCAGTCAGACGTGGACGAACAACCTTCTCGTTACCCAGCACGATCTGCTGCGGGTCTTTGCTTTCAATGTTCGCAACGGTAATGAAGCGCGGCAGCAACTTGCCGTCGGCATCCAGCAGGCAGAAATACTTCTGGTTGTCCTGCATGGTGGTGATCAGGGCTTCTTGCGGCACTTCCAGGAAGCGCTCTTCGAACGAACACACCAGCGGAACCGGCCACTCGACCAGCGAAGTCACTTCGTCCAGCAGGCTTGGCGGCACGATGGCAGTGCCTTCGTGCTGGGTCGCGAGCTCGTCGACGCGCTTGGTGATCAGTTGGCGACGTTCGTTGAAGTCAGCCAATACGTACGCATTGCGCAGATCGCTCAGGTAGCTGGCTGGCGAGGTGATGCGAACGCTTTCCGGATGGTGGAATCGGTGACCACGTGATTCCCGGCCTGCGGTTTGAGCCAGGATTGTGCAGTCGATGACCTGATCGCCGAACAGCATGACCAGCCACTGGGTTGGACGCACGAACTCTTCCTTGCGAGCACCCCAGCGCATGCGCTTGGGGATCGGCAGGTCGTTCAGGGAGTCTTCAACGATAGTCGGCAGCAGGCTCGCGGTGGGTTTGCCTGCGATGCTCTGGCTGTAACGCAGCTTGGGGCCGCTCTGATCAATTTCGCTCAGATCAACGCCGCACTTCTTGGCAAAACCCAGGGCAGCCTGAGTCGGGTTGCCTTCAGCATCGAAAGCCGCCTGACGTGGCGGACCGTCAAGGTTGATGCTGCGATCCGGCTGTTGCGTGGACAGGTCGGTGATCAATACAGCCAGACGACGAGGTGCGCCATACACCTGCTTGGCGCTGTACGTCAGGCCTGCAGACTGCAGGCCTTTTTCGATACCGGCCAGGAAGGCGTCAGCCAACGTGTTGAGCGCTTTTGGCGGCAGCTCTTCGGTGCCCAGTTCAACCAGAAAATCTTGAGCACTCATTGTTGCGCCTCCAGCTTGGCCAGCACTTCATCACGTAAATCAGGTGGAGCCATCGGGAAGCCCAGCTTGGCGCGAGCCATCAGATAAGCCTGGGCAACCGAACGAGCCAGGGTACGAACGCGCAGGATGTACTGCTGACGAGCAGTTACCGAGATAGCGCGACGGGCATCCAGCAGGTTGAAGGTATGGGAAGCCTTCAGAACCATTTCGTAGCTTGGCAGCGGCAACGGCTGATCCAGTTCGATCAGGCGCTTGGCCTCGCTTTCGTAGAAATCAAACAGTTCGAACAGCTTGTCGACGTTCGCGTGCTCGAAGTTGTAAGTCGATTGCTCCACTTCGTTCTGGTGGAACACATCGCCGTAAGTCACGCGGCCGAATGGACCGTCAGCCCACACCAGGTCATAGACCGAGTCAACGTTCTGCAGGTACATCGCCAGACGTTCAAGGCCGTAGGTGATCTCACCGGTCACCGGATAGCATTCGATGCCGCCCGCTTGCTGGAAGTAAGTGAACTGCGACACTTCCATGCCGTTGAGCCATATCTCCCAGCCCAGACCCCAGGCGCCGAGCGTTGGCGATTCCCAGTTGTCTTCAACGAACCGCACGTCGTGGACCAGAGGGTCCAGACCGACATGCTTCAACGAGCCCAGATACAACTCCTGGAAGTTGTCCGGGTTTGGCTTGAGGACTACCTGAAACTGATAGTAGTGCTGCAGGCGGTTCGGGTTTTCACCATACCGGCCGTCAGTCGGACGGCGGCTTGGCTGTACGTAGGCTGCGTTCCAGGTTTCCGGGCCTACGGCGCGCAGAAACGTGGCGGTGTGGAAAGTGCCGGCGCCTACTTCCATATCGTAGGGCTGAAGTACCACACAACCTTGCTCGGCCCAGTATTGCTGGAGGGCGAGGATCAAGTCTTGGAAGGTACGCACGGCTGGCGTAGGCTGGCTCACGAAATTCACCTGTACTGGGGCTGCGATTTAAAGAGCGGGAGTATACCCGATTCAGCAGCACCTCCACCCTTGGAAGCCCTATGCCACGCTGCTATTGGTGCAACGAAGAGCCGATTTACATCGATTATCACGATCACGAGTGGGGCGTGCCGTTGCGCGACGCGCAGAAGCTCTTCGAGTTGCTTTTGCTCGAAGGGTTCCAGGCCGGTCTTTCATGGATCACCGTTTTGAAAAAGCGCGCGCGCTATCGCGAGGTGATGTTCGGTTTTGATGTGCATCGAATCGCGGCCATGACTGACGCTGATGTCGAAGTCCTGATGCAGGAGCCAGGCATCATCCGCAACCGTCTCAAGCTCAATGCCGCCCGGCGCAATGCGCAGGCCTGGTTGAAGCTGGACGACCCGGTGGAATTCCTCTGGTCGTTTGTGGGCGGTGAACGGAAGATCAACCACCGCAAGGACCGCAGCGAAGTCCCGGCTATAACGCCAGAGGCCGAGGCCATGAGCAAGGCGTTGAAGAAAGCCGGGTTTACCTTTGTCGGGCCGACCATCTGTTATGCCTACATGCAGTCGAGCGGCATGGTCATGGACCACACCGTGGATTGTGATCGATACGCGGATTTGGTCCGCTGACGGTTACAATGGCCGCCTTGAGTTTTGGGGAGTGATCTGTGGAAAAGTTTAAAGGTGCCCTTATGGTGGGCGCGTTGCGACTGTTTGCCTTGTTGCCCTGGCGCGTTGTGCAGTGGGTGGGTGCGGGCATCGGCTGGTTGATGTGGAAACTGCCGAACCGTTCGCGTGAGGTCGCGCGCATCAACCTGGCTAAATGCTTTCCGGAAATGGACCCTGCCGAGCGCGAGCTTCTGGTCGGTCGTAGCTTGATGGATATCGGCAAGACCCTCACGGAAAGCGCTTGCGCCTGGATCTGGCCAGCTCAGAAATCCATCGATCTGGTGCGCGAAGTCGAAGGCCTCGACGTACTCAAGGATGCCCTGGCGTCCGGCAAGGGCGTCGTTGGCATCACCAGTCACCTGGGCAACTGGGAAGTGTTGAACCACTTCTACTGCAGCCAGTGCAAACCGATCATTTTCTACCGCCCGCCCAAGCTCAAGGCGGTCGATGACCTGCTGCGCAAACAGCGCGTGCAACTGGGTAACCGCGTGGCGGCCTCCACCAAGGAAGGCATTCTCAGCGTTATCAAGGAAGTGCGCAAAGGCGGCTCGGTGGGTATTCCGGCCGATCCCGAGCCAGCAGAATCAGCAGGGATCTTCGTGCCGTTTTTTGCCACCACGGCCCTGACCAGCAAGTTTGTGCCCAATATGCTGGCCGGTGGAAAGGCGGTCGGCGTGTTCCTGCATGCCATGCGCCTGCCAGACGGTTCGGGTTACAAAGTGGTGCTGGAAGCCGCGCCCGAGGCCATGTACAGCACCGACACCGCGACCTCTGCGGCGGCCATGAGTCAGGTAGTGGAGAAGTATGTGCGGGCGTATCCAAGCCAGTACATGTGGACCATGAAGCGCTTCAAGAAGCGCCCCGCCGGAGAGGCTCGCTGGTATTGATGGGCTAGATGCAATACCGGTAGGAGCGAACTTGTTCGCGAGACGATATTCCTGATTGCACAGCACTATTGCTCGCGAACAAGTTCGCTCCTACCGGGGCTGTGTACCTGCTTAAAAAAAGCTCAACCCCACCTGGAACAGCCGCTCCACATCGCGGATGTACTTTTTATCCACAAGGAACATGATCACGTGGTCGCCGGTTTCGATCACGGTCGCGTCGTGGGCGATAAGTACTTCGTCGGCACGGATGATCGCGCCAATTGTGGTGCCCGACGGCAGCGCGATGTCCTTGATGGCTTTGCCGATGACCTTGCTGGACTTGGTGTCGCCGTGAGCAACCACTTCGATGGCCTCGGCCGCACCGCGACGCAGTGAGTGCACGCTGACGATGTCGCCGCGGCGTACGTGGGCCAGCAAGGTGCCGATGGTTGCCAGTTGCGGGCTGACCGCGATATCGATTTCGCCGCCCTGGACCAGATCGACATACGCCGCGTTGTTGATGATGGTTATCACCTTACGCGCGCCCATGCGCTTGGCCAGCAACGACGACATGATGTTGGCTTCGTCGTCGTTGGTCAGGGCCAGGAACAGATCGGTGTTGGCGATGTTCTCTTCCAGCAGGAGATCACGGTCTGATGCGCTGCCTTGCAGCACTACCGTGCTGTTCAGCGACTCCGAGAGGTGACGGCAGCGTGCAGGATTCATCTCGATGATTTTGACCTGATAACGGCTTTCGATGGCTTCCGCCAGGCGCTCGCCGATATGCCCTCCGCCCGCAATGACGATGCGTTTGTAGTTCTCGTCCAGACGGCGCATCTCGCTCATGACGGCACGAATGTCTGCCTTGGCGGCGATGAAAAATACCTCATCGTCCGCTTCGATGACCGTGTCGCCTTGCGGCAGGATCGGCCGATCACGACGGAAAATAGCCGCCACACGCATGTCGACATTGGGCATGTGTTCACGCAACTGGCGCAGTTGCTGACCGACCAGCGGTCCGCCGTAATAGGCTTTCACTGCAACCAGTTGTGCTTTGCCGCCTGCAAAATCGATCACCTGCAGTGAGCCGGGGTATTCGATCAGACGCTTGATGTAGTTGGTGACGACCTGCTCGGGGCTGATCAGCACGTCAACGGGAATGGCATCGTTGTCGAACAGACCTGCACGGGTCAGATAGGCCGCTTCCCGCACTCGAGCAATCTTGGTGGGCGTGTGGAACAGCGTGTAGGCGACTTGGCAGGCAACCATGTTGGTTTCGTCGCTGTTGGTCACTGCCACCAGCATGTCAGCGTCATCTGCACCGGCCTGACGGAGTACGGTCGGGAACGAGCCACGGCCCTGCACCGTGCGAATATCCAGACGATCGCCCAGATCACGCAACCGGTCGCCATCGGTGTCGACCACGGTGATGTCGTTGGCTTCGCTGGCGAGGTGCTCAGCCAGCGTACCGCCAACCTGCCCTGCGCCGAGGATGATGATTTTCAATCAGTAATTCCTTGAAAGTTAATCGCAGGGATCTGTGGGTGATAGAAATACTGTGGGAGCGAATTTATTCGCGAAGAGGCCAGTACATTCGGCAAATATTTATCGCCTCCAACATAGCATTCGCGAATGAATTCGCTCCCACGGGTCTTACGACGTTGAAGCAGTCAAGCAGCGATCTTGATCAGTTTGGCGTAATAGAACCCGTCATGCCCGCCTTCCTGCGCGAGCAACTGGCGACCGTGCGGCTGTTTCATTCCCGGTGGTTGCTGGCCGAGCTGACCGGCGATGTCCAGCTCGCGAGCGCCGGAGGTACGGGCCAGAAACGCCTCGATGACTTCCGTGTTCTCCAGAGGCAGTGTCGAGCAGGTGGCGTACAGCAGAATGCCGCCGACTTGCAGGGTTGGCCAAAGGGCATCGAGCAACTCGCCTTGCAGGGTTGCCAAGGCCGGGATGTCATCAGCCTGACGGGTCAGCTTGATGTCGGGATGACGACGGATCACGCCGGTTGCCGAGCACGGCGCATCGAGCAGGATGCGCTGGAACGGCTTGCCGTCCCACCATTGTGCGGTTTCCCGGGCATCGGCAGCGATCAACTCGGCACTCAGACCAAGGCGCTCCAGGTTTTCGCGCACCCGTACGAGACGCTTGGCCTCCAGATCCACCGCCACTACGCCTTCAAGCGCAGGCTGGACTTCCAGCAAGTGACAGGTTTTACCGCCAGGAGCGCAACAGGCGTCCAGCACCCGTTGGCCTGGAGCCAGTTCCAGCAGATCGGCAGCCAGTTGCGCGGCTTCGTCCTGCACGCTGATCCAGCCTTCGGCGAAGCCCGGCAGGCTGCGTACATCGCAAGGTTCAGTCAGGAGAATACCGTCCTGACTGAACGTACAGCCGCCTGCTTCAATGCCGGCCTTGGCCAGTAGTTCGAGGTATTGATCGCGGCTGTTGTGCCGACGATTGACCCGCAGAATCATCGGCGGATGCGCGTTATTGGCGGCGCAGATGGCTTCCCACTGCTCCGGCCAGGCGGCTTTCAACGCTTTTTGCAGCCAGCGCGGGTGCGATGTACGCACCACCGGATCATGTTCCAGCTCGGCCAACAATGCTTCGCTTTCACGCTGGGCACGGCGCAGCACTGCGTTGAGCAATGCCTTGGCCCAAGGCTTTTTCAGTTTGTCTGCACACCCTACGGTTTCGCCGATGGCGGCATGAGCCGGAATACGCGAATACAGAAGTTGATACAAACCCACCAGCAGCAACGCCTCGACGTCGGCATCGGCGGCCTTGAAAGGCTTTTGCAACAGTTTTGCCGCCAGCGCAGAAAGACGTGGTTGCCAGCGCGCTGTACCAAACGCCAGATCCTGAGTCAGGCCGCGATCACGGACTTCAACCTTGTCCATCTGCGTCGGCAGCGAACTGTTGAGCGAAGCTTTGCCGCTGAGCACAGCGGCCAGTGCCTTGGCGGCGGCCAGACGCGGGTTCATTGCGCCGTTACCGGTTGGCCCAGCACGGTGCCGATGGCGAACTTCTCGCGACGGCTGTTGAACAGGTCAGTGAAATTAAGTGGTTTGCCGCCGGGCAATTGCAGGCGAGTCAGACGCAGCGCTCCCTGGCCACACGCGACAATCAGACCGTCCTTGCTTGCTTCGAGAATGACGCCCGGCTCGCCCTGCCCTTCAGCGAGGCTGGCGGCGAGGACTTTCAGGGCTTCGCCGTTCAGCGTGCTGTGGCAGATCGGCCATGGATTGAATGCACGAACCAGACGCTCCAGCTCTTCGGCCGGACGGGTCCAGTCGATACGCGCTTCGTCCTTGTTGAGCTTGTGAGCGTAAGTGGCGAGGCTGTCATCTTGCACCTCACCGATCAGTGTGCCATCGGCCAGACCGGCAATCGCTTGCAATACAGCAGGCGGGCCCAGTTCAGCCAAGCGGTCATGCAAAGAGCCCCCGGTGTCTTCTGCGGTGATGGGCGTGACGGCCTTGAACAGCATCGGGCCGGTGTCCAGGCCCAGTTCCATGCGCATGACCGTGACGCCGCTTTCGGCATCGCCTGCTTCTACGGCGCGTTGAATCGGTGCCGCACCACGCCAGCGTGGCAGCAGTGATGCGTGGCTGTTGATGCAGCCCAGACGCGGGATATCCAGCACGACTTGCGGGAGGATCAGACCGTAAGCGACCACTACCAGCAAATCAGGCTTGAGCGCAGCCAGTTCGGCCTGGGCCGCGGCATCGCGCAGGGTTGGCGGTTGCAGCACCGGAATATCGTGTTGCACAGCCAGTTGTTTGACCGGGCTCGGCATCAGCTTTTGTCCACGACCGGCCGGGCGATCAGGCTGGGTGTAGACCGCGATGATCTGGTGAGGGCTGTCGAGCAAGGCCTTGAGGTGTTCAGCGGCGAACTCTGGGGTGCCGGCGAAGACGATGCGCAGTGGCTCAGTCATGGGCTTCTCGTTGGGAAAGGAGGGAGTTGTAGGCTGGCTGGATGGTTGTGCCTTTGTGGGAGCCGGGCTTGGTCTGGGCGGCATTCCGACGATAAGGTCGGCGAAAATATCAGCTAGACCGCATCAGCCTTATCGTCGGAATGCCGCCCAGACCAAGCCCGGCTCCCACAGGTTTAGCTGAATCAAGCATTCTGCTTGTGCAGTTTTTCGAGCTTTTTCTTGATCCGGTCGCGCTTGAGGTTGGACAGGTAATCGACGAACAGTTTGCCGTTCAGGTGATCACACTCATGCTGGATACACACAGCAAGCAGGCCTTCGGCGATTTCTTCGTAAGCCTTGCCGTCACGGCCCAGTGCCTTGATACGCACTTTTTGCGGGCGATCCACGTTTTCGTAGAAGCCCGGCACCGAGAGGCAGCCTTCCTGATACTGATCCATTTCGTCAGTCAGCATTTCGATCTCGGGGTTGATGAAAACCCGAGGCTCGCTGCGGTCTTCGCTGAGGTCCATGACCACGACACGCTTATGGACGTTGACCTGGGTTGCAGCCAGCCCGATACCTGGCGCCTCATACATGGTTTCAAACATGTCATCGACCAACTGACGAATGTCGGCGTCTACTACGGCCACCGGCTTGGCGATGGTGCGCAGGCGCGAATCGGGAAACTCGAGGATGTTTAGAATAGCCATATACGTAAGAGCTGCACTTGTAGGGTAAAGTCAAAATCGGCTGCTAGGCTTTGGACGTTCAAGCGGGGCAACCATTTTCACACCGAGCCGGATAGGACTCTATGTTCACGCGAAGCAACATGATAAAGGGATTCACTGCATGAGGAAATCACTACTCGCCCTGCTGCTGTTGGCCGCGACCGGTCTTGTGCAGGCGCAAGTGCAACTCAGGGAAGGCCATCCCCAGCGTTATACCGTCGTTGCTGGTGACACGCTTTGGGACATTTCAGGCAAGTTTCTCAGTGAGCCCTGGAAATGGCAGGAAATCTGGCGCGCCAACCCGCAGGTCCATGACCCTGATCTGATCTATCCCGGCGATACCTTGACGCTGAGTTATGTGGACGGCCAGCCCCGCGTCACCCTCAATCGCGGCGCATCACGCGGCACCGTCAAGCTGTCGCCACAGGTGCGCAGTACGCCGATGATCGAAGCGGTGCCGAGTATTCCCTTGGGCGCAATCAATGCTTTTCTGCTCAGCAACCGCATTGTAGACACTCCCGAGCAATTCGACAGAGCGCCGTACATCGTGGCTGGCAATTCCGAGCGAGTGCTGAGCGGGATCGGCGACCGTATCTATGCCCGAGGTGCTCTGGACCCTGCGCATTCGGTTTACGGCATCTTCCGCCAAGGCAAAACCTACACCGATCCGGTCACTCAGGAAGTACTGGGGATTAACGCTGACGAGATTGGCGGAGGCGAAATTGTCGCGACCGAAGGTGATATCTCCACGTTGATGCTGCAACGCTCGAATCAGGAAGTGCGCCTGGGCGATCGATTGTTCGCCAGCGAAGAGCGGGCAATCAACTCCAGCTTCCTGCCAAGCGAGCCAGGTAACCCGATCAACGGCTTGATCATCGACGTCCCACGGGGTGTGAATCAGATCGGCGTCATGGATGTGGTCACTCTGGATCGAGGCAAACGCGACGGCTTGATCGAAGGCAACGTGCTGGCGATCTACAAGACGGGCGAAACTGTCCGTGATCGCATCACCGGTGAACAAGTCAAAATTCCTGACGAACGTTCGGGTCTTCTGATGATTTTCCGTACTTACGACAAACTCAGCTACGCGCTGGTTCTGAATGCCAATCGTTCTCTGGCGGTGATGGATAAGGTCAGAAATCCTTAACGTCATGTTGCAGAATTAATACAGATTCCTGTCGTTGCTTCACCAGTTATCAAATTGTTGTTAACAGAGTTATCCACAGGATTGGCCACCAATTTTGGTGCGCTGCAGGTCAAGGAAGATCTTATGCCACTGTTTGAAAAAGCTGCCCCTTCGCCTGCCGAACAGGAAGCGCGTTTGCGCCTGCATCGCTTGCCGGAGGTGGGGCCAAAGCGATTCTTCAAGTTGATCAATGCGTTCGGCAGCGCTTCTGCTGCGCTCAGTGCACCGGCTAGCGCATGGTGTTCTCTGGGGTTGCCGACGGCGTGCGCAGAGGCTCGACGTGATCCGGATGTACGCGATGGTGCGAGTGCCGCACTGGTCTGGTTAGAGCGTCCGGACCAGCATTTGCTGATGTGGGACGATCCGCACTATCCGGCATTGCTGGCGGAAATCCCCGATCCACCTCCTCTTCTGTTTGTCGCAGGTAACGCTTCGATTCTTGACCGGCCGCAGTTGGGCATGGTCGGCAGCCGCCGCGCTTCACGTCCGGGCCTGGATACCGCGGCAGCCTTTTCGAAAAGTCTTGCGGGTGCCGGATTTGTCATCACCAGCGGACTGGCGTTGGGCATTGATGGCGCTGCGCATCAGGCCGCCCTGGACGTCGGCGGCTCTACAATCGGCGTCCTCGGCACTGGTATCGAAAAACTTTATCCACAGCGCCACCGAGCGTTGGCGGCGCGGATGATTGCCGAAGGAAGTGCAGTGGTTTCCGAGTTCCCGCTGGATGCAGGTCCTACTGCCAGCAACTTCCCGCGTCGCAACCGAATCATCAGTGGCTTGTCCCTGGGTGTGCTGGTGGTCGAGGCGAGCGTTGCCAGCGGTTCGCTGATCACAGCTCGTTTGGCTGCCGAACAGGGCCGCGAGGTGTACGCCATCCCGGGTTCGATTCATCACCCCGGCGCGCGTGGCTGTCATCAGTTGATTCGCGATGGCGCAGTACTGGTCGAGACGGTGCATCACATTCTCGAAGCTTTGCGTGGCTGGCAGGTGGTGGCACCCACTGAAACGGTGCAGACAACCGAAGTCGCTATCGACCATCCGCTGCTGGCTTTGCTGCATGCAGCGCCACACACCAGTGAAGCGTTGGCGCACTCCATTGGCTGGGCGTTGCCGAAAGTGCTCGCTGCGTTGACCGAACTGGAGCTGGACGGACGCATTACCTGTGAAGCAGGACGATGGTTTGCGCGCGCAGCCTGAGGTTAAACTGCCGACAATGTTTTAGTGGAGAGTGAAAATGGTCAGCAGTTGGCGAGTGCAACAAGCCGCCCGAGATATTCGTGCCGGTGCGGTCATTGCCTATCCAACCGAAGCGGTGTGGGGGCTGGGGTGTGACCCTTGGGATGAAGAAGCGGTTTACCGTCTGCTGGCGATCAAATCGCGGCCCGTGGAGAAAGGGCTGATCCTGATCGCTGACAACATTCGTCAGTTCGACTTCCTGTTCGAAGATTTCCCGGAGCTGTGGATTGATCGTATGGCCAGCACCTGGCCGGGTCCCAACACGTGGCTGGTGCCTCACCAGAATCTCTTGCCTCAATGGATTACAGGCATTCACGAGACGGTGGCGTTGCGCGTCAGCGATCACCCAACGGTGCGTGAGCTGTGTGCATTGGTCGGGCCGCTGATTTCTACCTCGGCCAACCCGGCGGGCCGCCCTGCTGCCCGCTCACGTCTGAGGGTCGAGCAGTATTTCCGTGGGCAGATCGATGGCGTGCTCAGCGGCAGCCTGGGTGGCCGCCGTAACCCGAGCGTGATTCGCGATATCGCTACGGCAGAGGTTGTTCGAGCGGGGTAATTCGGTCCTTCGGGGTCGAACATGATCTCGGGCTCATGATGGACCTGTGCAGACTGTGTGAAAACTACTGCGCTCGGCAATACTGCGTTAAAAACAGGCGAAAAATGCTCATTTAGAACACCTAGACTCCGCTTTTTCGCCCGTTTTTGCCTTGTCTTGCCGTCGCTCGCTACGTTTTCACACAGTCTGTGTGGGACCGAATTTATTCGGGAAGGCGGTGTTTCAGTCGACACATAAGTGGCGGATGTAACTGCCCCTTCGCGAATGAATTCGCTCCCACAGGGAATTGAGCTAGCAGGCCCTCAAAGAATCTCCTTCAGGTGTTTGCATTTCAAATCAAGGAATCAAAATAGTTGAGCCAGTGGTGCGTCGGCCCGACAGTTCGATCTGCGCTTTGCCCGCATCCTTGAGGGCGAATTGCTGGATGTTATCCACCTTGATCTTGCCGCTGGCGAGCATGTCGAACAGTTCGTCGGCCATGCTTTGCAGGTTCTGTGGCGTGTTGGCGTAGCTGCCGAGGGTTGGGCGCGTGACGTACAACGAACCTTTGCTCGCCAGAATTCCCAGGTTCACGCCTGCAACCGGCCCGGATGCATTTCCGAAACTGACCAACAGGCCGCGCGGGGCAACGCAATCCAGCGAAGTGGTCCAGGTGTCCTGCCCAACGCCGTCATAAACCACCGGGCATTTCTGGCCGTCGGTCAATTCCAGCACGCGTTTCGCCACATCGTCCTTGCTGTAATCGATCACTTCCCAGGCACCCAGCGCCTTGGCGTGAGCGGCTTTCTCGGCGGAACTGACAGTGCCGATCAGCTTCGCGCCCAGCGCCTTGGCCCATTGGCAGGCCAGGGAGCCTACGCCACCGGCTGCGGCGTGAAACAGGATTGTTTCACCCGGTTTAACGACGTAGGTCTGACGCAGTAAGTACTGCACGGTCAGGCCTTTGAGCATGATGGCGGCGGCCTGCTCAAAGCTGATCGCTTCCGGCAGATGCACCAGATTGGCTTCCGGCAAGGTATGCAGCTCGCTGTAGCTACCGAGCGGACCGGTGCCGTATGCCACGCGGTCGCCGACTTTGAAGCGGCTGACTTCGCTGCCCACGGCATCGACGATGCCCGCGCCTTCGTTACCCAGCCCCGACGGAAAGGACGGCACCGGGTACAGGCCGCTGCGGAAGTAGGTTTCGATGAAATTCAGGCCGATGGCCTTGTTGCGCACACGTACCTGTTGCGGGCCAGGCTGGGCCGGTTCGAAGTCCACATACTCAAGAACTTCCGGGCCACCGGTCGTGCTGAACTGGATACGCTTTGCCATTTGTTCTCTCCATGATCAATCGAAACAGGAATATGAAAGCGCTCTATCGGACTCCTTCGTTTGCGCTTCGTCAACTGCGGTCGATTGCCAGCGGGTGTTATGCTACGCGCCAATTTCGCTGCCGCCCTTGAAGTCCGGGGGCCAGCCGTCTGAAGTCAGTTTAAGAGGTCGCCATGTCTTCTAGCCGCACTGAGGCCGTCAAAGCCTATCTGCTCGATCTGCAAGACCGGATCTGTACCGCTCTGGAACAGGAAGACGGTGATGCCCGTTTCTTTGAAGACGCCTGGACTCGCCCCGCAGGTGGCGGTGGGCGTACGCGGGTTGCCGAGAATGGCGCGATGATCGAGAAAGGCGGCGTCAACTTCTCTCATGTGTTCGGCACCAGCCTGCCGCCTTCTGCCAGTGCCCATCGGCCTGAGCTGGCCGGACGTGGTTTCGAGGCGCTGGGCGTGTCGCTGGTGATCCATCCGCACAACCCGCATGTGCCGACGTCTCACGCTAACGTACGGTTTTTCATCGCAGAAAAAGAAGGCGAGGAAGCGGTCTGGTGGTTCGGCGGTGGTTTCGATCTGACGCCCTACTACGGCGTTGAAGAAGACTGTGTGCATTGGCACCGGGTTGCCGAGCAAGCGTGTGCGCCGTTTGGTGCTGACGTCTATCCTCGCTACAAGGCGTGGTGCGACAGTTACTTCCACCTCAAGCATCGCAACGAGCCACGCGGTGTTGGCGGCTTGTTCTTTGATGATTTGAACCAGTGGGATTTCGACACCAGCTTTGCCTTCATGCGCGCGATTGGCGACGCCTTTATCGACGCTTATCTGCCCATCGTGCGTCGTCGCAAAGCAGACGCTTATACCGCGCAGCAACGCGAGTTTCAGGAATTCCGTCGCGGGCGTTATGTGGAATTCAACCTCGTTTACGACCGCGGCACGCTGTTCGGCCTGCAATCGGGCGGACGTACCGAATCGATCCTCATGTCTCTGCCGCCGCAAGTGCGCTGGGGCTATGACTGGAAAGCGGTGCCAGGAAGCGAAGAAGCGCGCCTGACCGAGTATTTCCTGCAGGATCGGGATTGGTTGGCGTTGGGTTGACAGTTATTTAGCGGTGAGCGAGGTCTCGGTAGGAGCGAACTTGTTCGCGAGGCGTTGTGTCAGGTACACCGCTTCGCGAACAAGTTCGCTCCTACCGAGGCAGAGTCTGAAATTAAACAGGAAACCCAATGGATCACTACGCCGTCTTCGGCAACCCCATCGGTCATAGCAAGTCACCGCTTATCCATGGACTGTTCGCCGAGCAGACCGGTCAGCAGTTGGATTACCGCACGGCTCTCGCGCCGCTGGATGACTTCACGGCATTCGCGATGGCTTTCTTCAGCGAAGGCCGTGGAGCCAACGTGACGGTGCCGTTCAAGGAGCAGGCTTATCGCATGGTCGACAGCCTGACCGAACGCGCCCGGCGTGCAGGCGCGGTCAACACCTTGAGCAAGCTGGCTGACGGCACCCTGTTGGGCGATAACACGGATGGCGCGGGGCTGGTGCGGGATCTGACGGTTAACTGTGGCGTAAGCCTTCGCGGCAAACGCATATTGCTGCTCGGTGCAGGTGGCGCAGTGCGCGGTGCGCTTGAGCCCCTGTTGGCCGAGCGTCCGTCGGTATTGGTGATCGCTAATCGAACCGTAGAAAAAGCCGAGCTGCTGGCCCAGCAATTCGCTGATCTGGGGCCGGTGTTTGCCAGCGGCTTCGATTGGCTGGAAGAGTCCGTTGACGTGATCATCAACGCCACCTCCGCTAGCCTGGCCGGAGAGCTGCCGCCGATTTCGCCGAGCCTGATCGAGCCCGGTAAAACCTTCTGCTACGACATGATGTACGGCAGCGAGCCTACGGCGTTTTGTCGATGGGCCGCCGAGCACGGCGCAGCACAATCGGTGGATGGCTTGGGCATGCTGGTCGAGCAAGCCGCAGAGGCCTTCCTGTTATGGCGCGGCGTGCGACCGGACTCTGCGCCAGTGCTGGCCGAATTGCGCAGGCAACTCGGCGCTTAATCTTCGAACCGGATCGGGCATTTCTCCTCCCCTTCCAGCTTGCGCAATTCTTCGATCACCTGCGGCCTGGCCCGACGCAACGTCAGGGTTCGGCCGTGATCACGCAGGCGTCGGGCTTCCTGATGAAGCATCTCGACGCCGGAGTAATCGATGAAGTTGATGTGCTGCGCCTCAATGACCACGTGTTTGCCTTCAGTGCGCTGCAGTCTTGTCTGCAAATAGTGGCTGGCACCAAAAAAGATCGAGCCGCCCACGCGCATGATGTCTTCGTCGCCGTCGCGCCACTGCTGCACGACTGGCTGTGAGGTTCGCTTGAGGTAGAAGAACAACGACGCCAGCACCCCTGCGTAAATCGCGGTTTGCAGTTCGAGTAGCAACGTCGCGACGCAGGTCAGGGCCATGACCAGAAACTCGGAGCGACTGACCCGGTACAAGGCACGAATACCCCGCCGGTCCACCAGCCCCCAACAAATCAGCAGAATTGAAGCCGCCATGGCCGGAATCGGAATGTGCGCGATCAACGATGCTCCGGCGACGGCAAACAGCGCCACCCATAACGCGGAAAATATGCCGGCCAAGGGTGATTTGGCGCCCGCTTCAAAACTCAGTGCCGAGCGCGTAAACGAACCCGCTGACAGAAACCCTGAGAACAGGCTGCCACCCATGTTCGACAGCCCTTGGGCGCGGACTTCCTGATTGGCGTCGATCAGTTGCTGGGAGCGGGTGGACAGCGAGCGGGAAATCGACAGGCTGTTAACCAGCCCGAGCATGCCCACCGCCACGGCGGAGGGCAGCAGTTTGAGGATCAGTTCCGGGTCCAGCGGCAGCGGGCTCAACGGCGGTAGATGGCCGACGAATGCGGAAACCACGCGCACATGGCCGAACATCACTGGCCACAGCCAGACGAGCAGACTGGAGGCGATCAGGGTGATCAACAATGTTGGCCAGCGCGGTACCAGCAGCTTCAGCAAAATGCCGAGCACGAGCGTCAGCAAACCCAGAATGAGTGATGGCGTGTCTAGCTCACCTCGATGTTCCAGCACTGCAACCAGGCTTTTCAGGGCTGTAGTCTGGCTGGGTAAATCAATACCGATCAGGTTGGGCATCTGCCCCAGGGCAATCACTACGGCAGCACCCAGGGTGAAGCCGAGCACTACCGAATGTGAGACGAAGTTCACCAGCGCGCCGAAACGCACCATACCGAGCAATAGCTGGAACAGCCCGGCAATGAACGTCAGCAATAGAATCAGGGTGATGTAATCCTGACTGGCGGGGACCGCCAGCGGGCTGATACTGGCGTAAAGCACGACTGAAATTGCCGCCGTTGGCCCGCAGATCAGATGCCAGGACGAACCCCACAAACAGGCGATCATGACCGGCACTATCGCCGCGTATAAACCGTACTCGGCAGGCAGGCCGGCGATCAGGGCGTAAGCGATGGATTGCGGCAAGGCCAGAATCGCCCCGCTCAACCCTACTATCGCATCACGACCCACGGTGGCACGAGTCTGTCGTGGGAGCCAGGCAAGAAACGGCAGGAATTTATGGCGATTTAGCCAACCCATGAAACGCTCTTCGAAGGATTGCGGAAGGGTAAGGGTGAAGGGTCAGGCAATGGGGTGCAAGGTTCCATGCATCTGTAGGAGCTGCCGAAGGCTGCGAAGCAATATTCCTGACATATCGCATCGCAGCCTTCGGCAGCTCCTACAGCTTTGTGTGATTAGTCCTTTTAAAGCTTCGCCTTCACCGCCGCGAGTGCATCTTTGTCATCGATGGTCTTCACGCCATCCAGCCATTTATCCAGCACGGCCGGGTTTGATTTGATCCAGGCTTTGGCCGCGGCAGCATTGGTGACCTTGTTGTTGGTCACGTCGGCCATGATGCTGTTTTCCATCTCCTGAGTGAACGTCAGGTTGGTCAGCAGCTTGCCTACATTCGGGCATGCTTCGGCGTAACCTTTACGGGTAAGGGTGTGCACGGTGCCGGTGTCGCCGAAGTATTTCTCGCCGCCTTTGAGGTAATGCAGGCCTTTGATCTGCACGTTCATCGGGTGCGGCGTCCAGCCGAGGAACACCACAAACTGGTCTTTTTTCACCCGGCGATTCACTTCCGCCAACATTGCTTGCTCACTGGACTCGACGAGCTTCCAGCTGCCCAGATCGAATTCGTTTTCCTTGATGATTTTCTGAATCGACAAGTTGGCGGGCGCGCCGGAGCCAATCCCGTAAACCTTCTTCTCGAACTTGTCGGCGAATTTGTTCAGGTCGGCAAAGTTATGCACACCCGCGTCCCAGACGTAATCCGGTACGGCCAGGGTGAATTCTGTGCCGTCCAGGTTCTTCGCCAGTTGGGTGACATCCCCGGTTGCGACGAACTTGTCATAGAAACCCTGCTGCGCGGGCATCCAGTTGCCCAGGAAGACGTCCAGCTTGCCATCCTTGAGGCCGCCGTAGGCGATCGGCACCGCCAGGGTGTCGACCTTGGCCTTGTAGCCCATCCCGTCCAGCAGGAAGCCGGCAATGGCGTTGGTTGCAGCAATGTCGCTCCAGCCCGGATCGGCCATTCTGACCGTGCTGCAACTTTGCTCGGCAGCCTGTACCGCAAGGCTGCTCAATGCCATGACCCCAATCACGAGTGTTTTGGATAACGTCTTCATTAACTTCCCCTAGTTTTTTGATTTTTTGGCAGGGTCAAGGTTGTGGATAACGTGCCTTGCGCTCCAGATCGTCCAGATCAATATGGTTGCGCATGTACTGCTGACTGGCGTCTACCAGCGGCTGGTGATCCCAACTCTTCAGCTTGCCGAGTGCCAGCGATTCAGCGACAAAGCGCCTTCTGCGCTGGCTGGCGAGCACCTGGTGGTGTATCGCCGGTATATCCCACTTGGCTCGTGCTTCAGCCAGGAATTCAGTAAACAGTTGCTGGTGAGTGTCCGACTGGCTCAGCTCTTCCAGCTCCTGTGGATCGTTATGGACATCGAACAGCAGGCATGGGTCCTGCTCCGAATAAATGAATTTGTACGCGCCGCGCCGGATCATCATCAGCGGGCTGTTAGTGCCCTCGGCCATGTACTCGCCAAACACTTCGTCATGACCCCCCTCGCCCAGAAGATGCGGCATCAGTGATTGACCGTCCAGTGGCAGGCCATCCACCAGTTCCCCTTCTGCCATGGCGACAAATGTTGGCAGCAAATCAGCTGTGGAAACTGCGGCACCAACACGTCCGGCCTTGTAATGACCTGGCGCATAAACCAGCAATGGCACTCTAGCCGCCATTTCAAACCAGTGCATTTTGTACCAGAGACCACGTTCGCCTAGCATGTCGCCATGATCGCCGGAGAACACAATGATGGTGTCGTCCGCCAGGCCGATGTCTTCCAGCGTCTGCATCAGCTTGCCGACGTTGCTGTCGATGTAGCTGCACGCGCCGAAATAAGCACGCCGTGCATCGCGGATTTTCTCCTCGGGTAACGGCTTGTCCCAGAGATCATAGACTTTCATCAGGCGTTGGGAGTGCGGATCCTGATCGGCCTGATCCGGCTGATGACGAGGCATCGGGATTTCGTCGTCGCTGTACAGATCCCAGAACGGTTTCGGGATGGTGTACGGATCGTGCGGGTGAGTCATGGAAACCGTCAGGCAGAACGGTTGATCGCCGTCGTTGCGCACGTGATCGAACAGGTATTGCTGGGCTTTGAAGACCACTTCTTCATCGAAGTCCAGCTGGTTGGTGCGCACGCATGGGCCAGCCTGCAGCACCGACGCCATGTTGTGATACCAGGTCGGACGCACATCCGGCGCGTCCCAATTGACGGACCAGCCATAGTCGGCGGGGTAGATATCACTGGTCAGGCGCTCTTCGTAGCCATGCAACTGGTCAGGCCCGCAGAAGTGCATCTTGCCCGACAGCGCAGTCTTGTAGCCCAGGCGGCGCAGATAGTGCGCGTAAGTCGGGATGTCTGCCGGGAATTCCGCGGCATTGTCGTAAGCGCCGATCTTGCTGGGCAACTGCCCGCTGACCAGCGTGAAACGCGATGGCGCGCACAGTGGGCTGTTGCAGTAAGCGGCATCGAACACCACACCTTCAGCGGCGAGGCGGCTCAAATGGGGCATCTTGATGGGAGATGAGGCGTAGAACGGCAACATCGGCGCGGCCATTTGATCGGCCATGATGAAAAGAATATTTTTGCGCTTCATGTATTTCGCGGCATCCCATAGTGAATATTTATGCGAAAGTGCTCCGATTGAGGATGGGACCCATGGGATTTAAGGTAAAGCCCATGCAAGGCAATGCCTAGGATAAGTACAGCTTATGTTTGAATCGCTCGGTGATATCTCGCTGGATCTGCTGCGGGCATTTGAGTCCGCAGCGCGCCTACGCAGTTTTACAGCCGCAGCCATCGAGCTGGGCACCACTCAGCCAGCCGTGAGCCAGCAGATCAAACGCCTGGAAGAACAACTGGCCACCCGGTTGTTTGACCGGATCTACCGTGGCATCGAGCTGACGGATGCAGGCGACATTCTTTTCAGCCATGTGCAGACCGGCTTGCAGTCGATGGACGCAGGTTTGGTCGCGATCACCCATCAGCATCAACACGAAGTGCTGCAGGTCGCCACCGACTTTGCTTTCGCCGCCTACTGGCTGATGCCTCGCCTGCATCGTTTTCACGAAGCTCATCCGGACGTGGACGTCAGCCTCGTCACCAGCGAGCGCAGTCATAGCATGCTGCGCGCCGATATCGACGTCGCCGTCCTGTTCGGAGATGGGCGTTTCAAGCAAGGCGAGAGCCGCTGGTTGTTCAGCGAGGAAGTCTTCCCGGTGTGCAGCCCGCAGTTACTGGCCGGACGAGAGCCGCCCTTGCCCACTGACGTCTTGCGTGAATTCCCGCTGCTGCATTTGCGAGGCGAAGGCAGCGCCAACTGGTTCGATTGGGGCGGCGTGTTTCGAGCCTTGAACATCCATCAGGCCCCTGCTCCCGGACAGCTGCGCTTCGACAATTACACCTTGCTGATTCAGGCAGCCATTGCGGGCCAGGGCGTCGCCATCGGCTGGCGTCATCTCGTGGACGCCCTGCTCGATCAAGGTTTGCTGTGCCGCCCTGTGGATGCGACAGCGGTCTCCGCTTATGGCTATTACGTTGTACTGCCGCAACGTAAACGGCGGGTGCAGATCGTTCAGCAGTTTGTGGATTGGCTGGCGAGTGAGCAGGCACAGAGCGGACCATCGTTGACAGGCAGGCCGTTGCCGTCGATTGCGGTATAAAAAAAGCGTTGCAGGCGCTGTCGCCAGGCTGGTGTCGCAAAGCCGTTCAGAAAAAACGGGACCCCTGTGGGAGCGAATTTATTCGCGAAAGCGGTCTGTCAGACTCTGGTGTTCTCCAGGACTGGCCCCTTCGCGAATGAATTCGCTCCCACAGTGAGATTCCATTTCAATCCAGATTATTGCGGCATCTGATAAGAACCGCCTGATTCGATTATCCAGAGGAGCACTTACGCCCATGTCAGAGATTCAGGGTTATCACGCCCATGTTTACTTCGATGCTGACACTCTCGAGCATGCACGTGCCTTGTGTGAGGCGGCGGTCGAGAAGTTTGGCTTGGCGATGGGCAGGGTTCACGAGCGGCCGGTTGGTCCGCATACCGACTGGAGTTGTCAGTTGGCATTTGATCATCAGCAGTTTGCCGATGTGATGCTTTGGCTGGCGCTGAATCGCAATGGTCTGGTGGTGTTTACCCATCCGCTGACTGGCGATGAGCTGGCGGATCATACCGAGCATGCGATCTGGATGGGGGCGGTTCGGCCTTTGAATCTGGGGATGTTCAGGCGCTAATGCGAAATAAACCCAGACCTGTAGGAGCTGCCGAAGGCTGCGATGGCGGCGTGTCAGAAATACCGCTTCGCAGCCTTCGGCAGCTCCTACAGTAAGGTTTTTGTTAATTCAAAACACCATCCAGAATCGCGTAGACAATCCCGGTGCCCACAGCGATCAGCACCACGTCGCTACCCAGACGGCGCCATTCGTAGCCATCGTAATGAGGCAGGTGTTGCAGCGAGCGCGAGTCCAGGCGTTTGCCGTAGCCCGGCGGCAATGGGTGGCCTTTGACCACATGAATGTTCGGCGGCAGCGGCTGACCACGGCCGATCACGTCGCGGTGCTGCTGGATGGTATTGCGCACGCTATCGAAATTTTCCGGTGGACGATTGCCGCCGCGGTTGTCCTGATGCGCTTGCTGTTGCGGACGGTTGTCATTGCCTGGGCCCGGGTTTTGACCCTGTCTGCCCTGCTCATGACCACCTTTGCTCTGCGGACCTGGACCTTGTTGCTGACCTTGACGGTTATCGTCAGGGCCGCCGCGCTGATCTTGTGGCGCTGCTTGCAACAGCGGACTGGCGCTGATCATCAAGATACCCAGCCCGGCAATCAAACGGTTCGGCAGTTTCATGTGTTGCTCCTGAAGAATTCAATGCAGCAAAAAGGGGTTCAAGGCATGAACCCTGAACCCCTTTGCCTGACTACTTAGTACAGGTGTTTGCGCTTTGATTCCTCTGTATCAGGAACTTTACCTTCAGCTCACACGAGCTTTACGTACGCCCTCAGCCAAGGCTGCACACAGGCTCAACACATCATCGACGCCCTGCTCTGGCGAAGCGGCATTGGCGATCTTGTCCACCAGTGCCGAACCCACCACTACGCCGTCCGCGAGGCGAGCGATGGCAGCCGCCTGCTCCGGGGTGCGAATGCCAAAACCGACACAGATCGGCAGGCTGGTGTGGCGGTGCAGACGCTCGATTGCGCCTTCAACGTGCTCCATCGTCGCCGAACCCGCACCGGTCACACCCGCAACCGAAACGTAGTAGACGAAGCCGGAACTGCGCTCAAGAACACGCGGCAGACGCGCATCGTCGGTGGTCGGCGTGGTCAGGCGGATGAAGTCGATGCCGGAAGCCTGAGCAGGCGTCGCCAGTTCGGCGTCATGCTCGGGTGGCAAGTCGACGATGATCAAGCCATCAACGCCCGCTTCGCTGGCAGCGGCGACGAATTTTTCCACACCATAACGATGGATAGGGTTGTAGTAACCCATCAGCACGATCGGCGTGGTTTGGTCGTCGACGCGGAACTCGCTGACCATCTGCAGGGTTTTCAGCAGCGTCTGCCCGGCATCCAGAGCACGCAGGGTGGCAAGTTGAATTGCCACGCCATCGGCCATTGGGTCGGTGAACGGCATGCCCAGTTCGATGACATCGGCACCGGCTGCAGGCAGGCCCTTGAGCACTTTCAGCGAGGTGTCATAACCCGGATCGCCTGCGGTGACGAAGGTCACCAGTGCCGCGCGGCCTTCGGTTTTCAGCTGGGCGAAACGTTGTTCGAGGCGGCTCATACCAGCATCTCCTTATTCTGTTCGGCGGCGGCCATGTGGTTCATGACGGTTTGCATGTCTTTGTCACCGCGACCCGAGAGGCATACGACCATCAGGTGATCATCGCGCAGGTTGGTGGCGCGCTTCATGGCTTCGGCCAAGGCGTGAGCGGTTTCCAGTGCCGGGATGATGCCTTCCAGCAGGCAGCAATGGTGGAAGGCTTCCAGCGCTTCTTCGTCAGTGATGCTGACGTATTCGACGCGTTTCACTTCGTGCAGGTAAGCGTGCTCGGGGCCGATGCCTGGGTAGTCCAGACCGGCAGAGATCGAATGCGCGTCAGTGATCTGGCCGTCGTTGTCCTGCAGCAAGTACGTGCGGTTACCGTGAAGGACGCCTGGTACGCCACCGTTAAGGCTGGCGGCATGCTTGTCGGTCTCGACGCCATGACCACCGGCTTCGACACCGATGATTTCCACGCTGTTGTCATCCAGGAATGGATGGAACAGGCCCATGGCGTTGGAGCCGCCACCGACGCAAGCGATCAGGCTATCGGGCAGACGACCTTCTTTCTCTTGCATCTGAACCTTGGTTTCCTTGCCGATGACCGACTGGAAGTCACGAACCATCGCCGGATACGGGTGTGGGCCTGCCACGGTGCCGATCAGGTAGAAGGTGTCATCGACGTTGGTTACCCAGTCACGCAGAGCTTCGTTCATCGCGTCTTTCAGGGTGCCGGTACCGGAGGTGACCGGGACGATTTCAGCACCCAGCAACTTCATGCGGAATACGTTGGCTTGCTGACGCTCGATATCGGTGGCACCCATGTAGATCACACATGGCAGGCCAAAACGTGCAGCGACGGTGGCCGTCGCTACACCGTGCATGCCGGCGCCGGTTTCGGCGATCAGGCGCTTTTTGCCCATGCGCTTGGCCAGCAGGACCTGGCCGATGCAGTTATTGATCTTGTGCGCGCCGGTGTGATTAAGTTCTTCGCGCTTGAAGTAGATTTTTGCGCCGCCGCAGAACTCGGTCAGACGCTCAGCGAAGTACAGAGGGTTTGGACGACCGATGTAATCACGCTGGAAATAGGTCATTTGCTCGACAAATTCCGGGTCGGCTTTGGCAGCTTCGTACTCGCGATTCAGGTCGAGAACCAATGGCATCAAGGTTTCGGCAACGTAGCGGCCGCCGAATGAGCCGAACAAGCCGTTGGCGTCTGGGCCGCTGCTGAAGTTGGTCTGGGTCATGTGACCTCCAGGGTCGATAAGCGAATGAGTTAGCCGGATCGGCAATGGACACACTTTAACCAGCGCCAACCCATCTGAAAACCGATAAGATCGCCGCGACCTGTCAGGAAAACTCACAGATACCATGAGCCACGACCTTCCTCCGCTAAATGCATTAAGAGCCTTCGAAGCCACGGCACGCTTGAACAGCGTCAGTCAGGCGGCTGAACAGCTGCACGTGACTCACGGTGCAGTGAGTCGGCAACTGAAGGTGCTTGAAGAGCACCTGGGCGTCGCCTTGTTCGTCAAGGAGGGGCGTGGCCTTAAACTCACAGATGCAGGCGTTCGCCTTCGAGACGCCAGCGGCGATGCATTCGACCGCCTGCGCGCGGTGTGTGCCGAGCTCAGCCAGAGCATTGAAGACGCTCCCTTTGTATTGGGCTGTTCCGGAAGCTTGCTGGCGCGCTGGTTCATTCCTCGTCTGGGACGGCTGAATGCGGACTTGCCCGATCTGCGCCTGCACTTGTCAGCGGGTGAAGGGGATCTGGATCCCCGTCGTCCCGGGCTGGACGCGCTGCTGGTGTTCGCCGAGCCGCCATGGCCGGCGGACATGCAGGTTTTCGAGTTGGCGAGTGAGCGAATTGGCCCCGTGTTAAGCCCGCACTTTTCCCGTTATGCACAGTTGCAGCAGGCGTCGGTGGAAGAGTTGCTCAACGAAACCCTTCTGCAAACCACTTCACGGCCGCAAGCCTGGCCCAGTTGGGCGCAACAAAACGGCATCGACCCTAAGGCGCTGCAGTATGGGCAGGGTTTTGAGCATTTGTATTATTTGCTGGAGGCTGCCGTGGCTGGCCTGGGTGTTGCGATTGCGCCTGAGCCGTTGGTGGCAGATGACCTGCGGGCTGGTCGCCTGGTTGCGCCATGGGGTTTCAGCGAAACCCCGGCGCAACTGGCGCTCTGGGTTCCCAAACGTGCCGCTGACGGGCGCGCTCAATCATTAGCCAACTGGTTAAAAAATGAGCTGAAACATTCGGGAAGGCCCTGAGCTGATTAGACTTTAATCAGTTGCCGCGTTTGAACAGCAGGTAGGCAGCCAGCAGGCCAACCGCGCCCACTGCAACACCGGCGGTAGTCCAAGGGTGCTCTTGCGCGTAGTCGCGAGTGGCAACGCTGGTTTCGCGGGTTTTGACTTTGACGTCTTCATACACATCGCTCAGCAGGCTGCGCGAGTGGCTCAGCGCGCTTTCAGCGTTGGCTTTCAAATTTTTGAGGGTCTTGCGCGACTCGTCCGACGCATCGGATTTCAAGCCTTCAAGTGATTTCAACAGACTTTCGATTTCCGCTTCCATGCTTTGAAGCGAGGCTTTACGTAGTGAAGTGCTAGCCATGATGTTTCTCCTGCGATGGTGAGTGGCGTGTGTTGTTTCCGACTACGGGCTTTTCAGAAAGTGCGTTTGGGTTTTTGTAAAATGCTGAACTTTTATGTCGCTTTTCCCCACAGAGGTAGGGAGCGTGCCCACTGCTGCGCTCGTAATGACCCTTAGGAGAACTGCCATGACTGATCATCACACTTACAAGAAGGTTGAGCTGGTTGGCTCGTCTACCACCACCATCGAAGACGCGATCAACAACGCGTTGGCCGAGGCCAGCAAGAGCATCAATCATCTGGAATGGTTCGAAGTGACTGAGACCCGTGGTCATATTGAAGACGGCAAGGTTGCGCACTTCCAGGTCACCCTGAAAGTAGGCTTTCGGATTGCCAACAGCTGATCATTGCTGAACTTTCGCACTGGCTGATTGCCATATCCTCCGCTACACAGATAGAGCCCGCTGTTGCGAACAATCGTCGGCGTGGTTAATTCTTTCAGGTCGTTTGCCTTGTAAATGACCTGATTTGGCCTGACGAAGGAGTTTGACCAATGAAGAAGTTTCTATTGGCGGTAGGTTTGCTGAGCATTGCCGGGACCACCCTGGCGGCTGGCAAGCCGTGCGAAGAGTTGAAAGCTGAAATTGACGCAAAGCTGCAGGCTAAAGGCGCTTCGTCCTACACGCTTGAAGTCGTCGACAAAGGCAGCGTGACCGACAAGAAAGTTGTCGGCAGCTGTGAAGGCGGCGCCAAGGAAATCGTGTATCAGCGCGGCTGATCAGATTGCAGATACAAAAAAACCGACTCGTTGAAGTCGGTTTTTTTGTGGGCTTTCTCGACCGCAGATACCTGTGGGACCGAATTCATTCGGGAAGGCGGCATTCCTGACGACGCAGATGTTGTGAATGTCCCGGCCCCTTCGCGAATGAATTCGCTCCCACAGGTTCAGTTGCGGTTCTGAAACTGATATTAGCCTCTTGCTGCCTCAGCCAGAATTTCATACGAGCGCAAGCGATCGTCATGCTCATACATGTCGCAGGTGAAGATCAGTTCATCTGCGTCTGTCTGCTCCAGCAAGACATCCAGCCGTGCACGGATTTTTTCTTTGCTGCCGACCATGGCCAGGCCGAGGAAATCGCTCACCGCTTCACGTTCATGAGGCAACCACAGCCCTTCCATGCTTTTCACAGGCGGCTTCTGCATCAATGTCTGGCCGCGCATCAGCGAAAGAATCCGCTGATACAGCGATGTCGCCAGATACTCTGCATGCTCGTCCGTATCGGCGGCCACTAGCGGCACACCGAGCATCACGTAGGGCTTGTCCAGCACCGCTGAAGGTTCGAAGTGATTACGATAAACCCGGATGGCTTCATGCATGTAGCGCGGCGCGAAGTGCGACGCGAATGCATAAGGCAACCCGCGTTGCCCGGCCAGTTGGGCACTGAACAGGCTTGAGCCCAGTAACCAGATCGGCACATTGGTGCCAGTGCCCGGAACGGCGATGACTCGCTGATCAGGCGTGCGTGGGCCAAGGTAGGCCATCAGCTCAGCCACATCTTCGGGGAAGTCATCAGCGCTGCCAGAGCGCTCCCGGCGCAAGGCCCGGGCGGTCATTTGATCGGAACCCGGTGCGCGACCCAGACCCAGGTCGATCCGGCCCGGATACAGACTTGCCAGGGTGCCGAACTGTTCGGCGATCACCAGTGGTGCATGGTTGGGCAGCATGATCCCACCGGAACCGACGCGAATGGTCGATGTGCCGCCCGCCAGATAGCCAAGCAGCACTGAAGTGGCCGAACTGGCGATGCCATCCATGTTGTGATGTTCGGCCACCCAGAAGCGGTTGTAGCCCAGTTTTTCGACGTGTTGCGCCAGGTCAAGCGAGTTGCGCAGGGACTGAGCAGGACCTGAGTCGTGGCGTACGGGTACCAGATCAAGCGTGGAAATCTTCACATCAGCTAAACGTTTCATAGGTCGTCAACGATCCTCGAAAGTGTTTTGCAGGCTTGGCGCATGACCCGTCAGATGGAGAAAACGCTAATGACCGAAACCCGCGGTTGCTTAAGAGGATAAGGGCATATGCTCCAGATTCAATCCCTAAAGTAGAAAAATGCTACTTTATTTTCGGATCGTTCCTACAGTTGAACTTTCCAGACCGAGCTATCCTCAGAACCCTTAACCCCGTGCGAAACGCACTTATCCATGAGGAGACACCATGAGCATTGTCAAAAAAGCATCGGCCCACTGGGAAGGCGACCTGAAGACTGGCATCGGCAGCATCTCCACTGAAACCGGCGTACTGCGTGAAGCGCCTTACGGCTTCAAGGCTCGTTTTGAAGGCGGCAAAGGCACCAACCCAGAAGAGTTGATTGGCGCAGCGCACGCAGGCTGTTTCTCCATGGCGCTGTCGATGATACTGGGCGGCGAGAACCTCACCGCTGAAAGCATCGATACGACTGCAGACGTCACTCTGGATCAGGTGGACGGCGGCTTCGCGATCACAGCAGTTCATTTGACGCTGAAGGCCAAAGTGCCAGGCGCGACTCAAGAGCAGTTCGACAAGCTGACCTCTATGGCCAAAGAAGGCTGCCCGGTCTCGAAAGTCCTGAATGCAAAAATCACTCTGGACGCTACGCTGCTTAGCTGATCGGTTCAGGGCATATGATTGACCTGTAGGAGCTGCCGAAGGCTGCGATAGCGGTGTCTCAGGACTATCGCTTTCGCAGCCTTCGGCAGCTCCTACAGTGTTCGGCGTAGGGTCGACTCTCTCTACCCCTCCACATCCAGCATCCACTGCCGACGTACCTTGCGACGGTGCCACGCGGAGTTGTACTGCAAGCTTTCCCGTGACTGCGCGATCAACTGGCAGCCATCCTCCTCAGCATTACTGAGCTCAAATCCCCGGCTTGCACCAATGGCGTGCTTGTCAGAGCCGTAGAATGCGATCACTCGCACTTCCAGGCTGGAAAACTTCCACTCTTGCGCTGGCTTTTGACCCTGCATGGGGATCGCGTGAAGCAGCGCCAGACGCTGGATGAGCGAAGCGAAAGAGCCGATATGCGTGAAGTCGCCCGTGCCCAATGGCCCTTGGCGGGTCGCGTTGTGCAGAATCAGATCCTGTTCGATCTCACCTTTGCTTTCTTCCCGGATGTCCGTGACATCGCAGCACAGCTGGCCTTGGTTGGTGTTGAGCACCAGCACGATCTGATTGATGAAGATGGGCTCGGCGCTCATGTTGCTGATCAGGCACAGCGAGCCGATGCCCTTACCCGCGCCCCGGTTGATGATGATCCGCGGTCGACGCTGGCGGCGGTAATTGTTCAACAGCAGTTGTGCGTAGAGCACCCAGACGATCAGCGTACCGATGCTGATCAGGACCGTCAGGGCGTCCTTGTACTGGATAACCCATTGGATGAAAGGTGCGTTCATACATCACTCAGTCAGTTAATCGTCAGGATGTGATGAGTCGCTCACAAAGAAGTTCGACCCGACTGACGAGTGCCGAACTTGCTGGGACCGGGTAATGTCTATGGAAAGGAGCGGCGCAGGCGCGGGAATCATTCTGGCGCGTGCTGCTCTAGTGGTATCGAGGAGTCGAGCATGAAACGTTTTGCATTAGCCGTACTGGGTCTATCGCTGGCCACCAGCGCCCTCGCCGCGCCTAAAGATTGTGAAGAGTTGAAAGCCGAGATCGAAGCCAAGATTCAGGCCAACAATGTCAGTTCCTACACTCTGGAAATCGTCACCAATGACGAGGCCCAAGACCAGAACATGGTAGTGGGCACCTGCGATAACGGCACACGCAAAATCATCTACCAGAAAAACGATCGCTGATCGTCAGATGCAGGTGACATGGTCCTGTTCCGCCAGAACGTTACGCTGGGCATCCAGCAGTTCGGCGGTCACATCGTTGGTCAGTGATCGGACCTCGATCATATAGCGCTGCCCGGCGGCGAAGTTCGCGTAGTGCAGTTCGACGTAGCACGTCAGCTCGGTGTACTCGTCGCCCATGGCGGTAAAGCCACCGTAGTGGACTTCATAGTCATAACGGACCTGAAGCCGGTGACTGCCTGGCGATATCTGGAAGTAACGGCCGTCATAGGTCGTCTTGCCGTCCACCTTGTCAGCCATGACCAGCTTGCCGGTCATGGTCCGCATATCGACCCAGGCTTGAGCCGGGTCCACGGCAGGCATGGGGCCTGCACAGCCAGCCAGTGAGGCAAGGGCTAAGAGCATCAATAAAGGGCGCATGGTCAGCTCGGCTTCAAAGGATCTCGATAGTAGTTGCGAAATGCCCTCGCTGTCCGGCATAACGCGCCATGTGTGCAACTTTAAAGGCTGTCCATGCCGAGTCTCAACGCTTCATGCCTTTGGCGCAGTTGGCCGCTGTTGGCGATTTTGCTGCTCAGCGGTTGTTCCAGCCTTAGCTATTACGACCAGTTGGTGAGCGGCCAGTTTCAGCTGCTACGTGCTCGTGAGCCGGTCGAGGATGTGATCGCTGATCAGACCCGTGATCCGAAACTTCGCCAGCGTCTGGCTTTTTCCCGGCAAGCACGCGACTTTGCCAGCAGCCAGTTGCACCTTCCTGACAATAAAAGCTACCGGCTTTATGCCGATCTCGGACGCCCGTACGTGGTCTGGAATGTGTTCGCCACGGACGAGTTTTCTCTTGAGCCGATCACCCATTGTTTCCCCATCGCCGGGTGCGTGGCCTATCGCGGCTATTACAGCATCGGCGGTGCCAGAGGCGCTGCAGCGTTACAGCGCCAGGAGGGAAAAGACGTCTATGTAAGCGGTGTGGAAGCCTATTCCACACTGGGCTGGTTCAATGATCCGATTCTCAGCTCTATGCTGGGCTGGGGTGACGAGCGTTTAGCGACGTTGATCTTTCATGAGTTGGCGCACCAGCGTTTCTATGTGAAGGATGACACTGAGTTCAATGAGTCCTACGCCAGCTTCGTCGAGCAGGAAGGCACCCGACAATGGCGCATTGCGCGCGGGCTTGCTCCTGAGCATTTAACGCAATCAAAACAGCGAGATGACCTTACACGGCTGGTACTGGCTACCCGCGAGCGACTCATGCAGCTTTACCGCCAACCCTTGAGCGCCGAGCTGATGCGCCAGCGCAAGGCGGCGGAATTTGAAAGGCTGCGCAGCGAGTACCGGCTATTGCGTGATCAGCAATGGTCGGGTGACAAGCGTTATGACGCCTGGATCAACGCGCCGATGAACAACGCCAGGTTGTTGCCCTTTGGGCTCTACGACCAATGGGTGCCTGCCTTTGAAGCGCTGTTCAGAAACGTGAACAGAGACTGGCAGGCGTTTTATGCGCAAGTGGAGAGTCTGGGCGCGTTGCCAATTGCGCAGCGCCGGGCTGAGTTGCAGAGGTTGATGGGTAGATCTGAGTGAACATAATTCCCTGTAGGAGCTGCCGAAGGCTGCGAAAGCACTTGACCTGAAATACCGCGATTCGCAGCCTTCGGCAGCTCCTACAAGTGATAGGTCTGGTCGTTTACTTCAACCCCGACATCTTCTGAATGGCGCTCTTGAGTTCGTCGTCAGTGCAGTCGCCGCAGGTGCCTTTGGCGGGCATGGCGTTGAGCCCGGTGATCGCCTTGGCCAGCAGGCCATCCAGGCCGCCCTGCTGATCGGCGCGCTCTTTCCAGGCGGCGGTATCACCGATTTTCGGTGCGTTCAGCAAGCCGATGCTGTGGCAGGCAGTACAGTGCTTGGCGATGATGTCGTCGGGGTTCTTGGTAGCACCGCTGTTCGCCGATGCGACGACGCTTGTCCCTGCACATTCCTTGCCCTGAATGCAGACCTGGCCGACCGGCTCCAGCCGTTTGGCAATCTCTTCACTGGTCGCTGCCTGAGCGCTGAACGCCCAAAAAGCCAGCGCTGCGGCAATGGCCAGAATCTTGTTGGTCAGGTTCACGCTTCCACCCTCATGGAGACTATTCACGCACACCTGCCACGGTTTAGCAGGCGGCGAGAGTATATCCCCTGCCCTGAACGTCCGAAACAACCCTGCAATAAGAAAGGTTATTGGGCTGCGAATCGACGTTGAAGGGCTTGCGCTGCAGCCCTTGATTATCGGGCCTTTGCCTTAGAAGTTAGCCGGAGTGGCTGCGCTGATTAGTCGCGCTGGCACGTCAAACGGGTTACGAAAGCGGTGCGGCTTGGTGCTCTCGAAGTAATAGCTGTCGCCCTCTTCGAGAATGTAAGTGTCGAGCCCGACGACCAGCTCGAGACGACCTTCGACCAGGATGCCGGTCTCCTCACCTTCGTGCACCAGCATCTCGATACCGGTATCGGCACCAGGCGGGTACACCTCGTTGAGGAATGCGATTGAGCGGCTCGGATGCGCCTTGCCCACCAGTTTCATGGTCACCGCGCCGTCGGAGATATCAATCAGCTCGCTGGCCTTGTAAACCACCTGAGTCGGGTTCTGCTGCTCGAGCTCTTCAGAGAAGAACTCCACCATGGACATGGGAATCCCGCCGAGCACTTTCCGGAGTGAACTGATCGAGGGGCTGACGCTGTTTTTTTCGATCATGGAAATGGTGCTGTTGGTCACGCCTGCTCGTTTGGCAAGCTCGCGTTGGGACAGACCTTTGAGTTTACGAATGGATTGCAGTCGTTCACCGACGTCCAATGCGGCAGTCCTCCTAGATATAGATGAGGCAAGGTCGAGTTGAGCGCCATCATGGCAATAGCGTTCAGTATTTACAACACTTGGACCTGTTACGGAATATCCAGGGAACTGGCTGGCAAGCGCCGCGCTGTCGAGCGGCTAACCATTACCCCCTGTAGGAGCGCATGAGCACCGCGAGGCCGCGATGGCGGAGTATCAGAAAGACTGCTATCGCTGCCTCGCGGTACCCGTGAGCTCACAGAAAAAAGTACCTCGATTCAGATAAGTATCTTAAGCCTGATAAACCCTTGGCACCCGGCGCAGATTGCAAAAGATTCGATACGGAATGGTGCCTGCGCGAGTCGCCAGGTCGCTGGCCAGGACGTTCTTGCCCCACAGCTCGACCCGGCTGCCCAGACCCGCATTCGGCAAGTGACTCAGGTCGACACACAGCATGTCCATCGACACGCGGCCCAGCAGTTGGCTCGGCTGGCCGTCGATCAACACCGGCGTACCGGTCGGTGCCTCTCGGGGATAGCCATCGGCATAACCCATGGCGACCACGCCAACGCGGCTGGCCCGCTCGGTAATGAACGTTGCGCCGTAGCCCACCGCTTCGCCTGCAGGCAAATCGCGTACGCAGATGACTTTCGATTCCAGGGTCATCACCGGTTGCAACTGATCAGCCACCGCTTGCGGCCGATCGAATGGCGTGGCGCCGTAGAGCATGATGCCGGGGCGCACCCAATCGCTGGGAACATCAGGCCAGCCCATTACTGCTGGGGAATTGCGCAGGCTTATTTCGGCGTTCATGCCTTGGCGGGCTGCTTCGAAAACCGCAACTTGCTCGGCGCTGGACGGACAGTCCAGTTCATCGGCGCGGGCAAAATGGCTCATGAGTACGATTTTCGCCACTTTGCCGCTGGCTTGAAGGCGTTGATAAGCGGCCTGAAAGTCCTGCGGATGCAAGCCGACGCGATGCATGCCTGAATCGAGCTTAAGCCAGACAGTCAGCGGTTTGTGCAGACGGGCTTGTTCGATGGCCTCCAGTTGCCACAGTGAATGCACCACGCACCAGAAGTCGTGCTCGACGATCAGGTCCAGCTCATCGGCTTCGAAGAAACCTTCCAGCAGCAAAACGGAAGCGCGAATACCGGCGGCGCGTAACTCCAGCGCCTCTTCAATACAGGCCACGGCGAAACCATTGGCCTCGGCTTCAAGTGCCTGAGCGACTTGCACAGCGCCATGGCCATAGGCGTCGGCCTTGATCACCGCAAGGGCTTTCGCGCCGGTAGTGTCACGGGCCAGGCGGTAGTTATGACGCAGGGCTTGAAGATCGATAATCGCGCGAGCTGGACGCATGGTGGGATTCTGATGGCAAAGGAATAGAACTGTAGGAGCTGCCGAAGGCTGCGAAAGGTCTTGGTCGCTGAGGTGACTTCAAGAGTGTTCGCAGCCTTCGGCAGCTCCTACAGGGGATACGTTGTTAAGGAAGCGCTGCCACAACCGACAGCTCAACCAGTATTTCCGGTTCGCACAGCTTGGCTTCAACGGTGGCACGCGCAGGCGCTACACCTTTTGGCAGCCATTTGTCCCAGACGCTGTTCATTCCGGCAAAGTGAGCGTCGATGTCTTTCAGGTAAATCGTTACTGAAAGGAGACGGCTTTTGTCAGTACCGGCCAACTCCAGCAAGCGTTCAACGCTGTGAAGGGTCTCGCGGGTCTGCTGCTCAATCCCGGCAGCCATGTCGTCGCCGACCTGGCCTGCGAGGTACACAGTGCCGTTATGGACGACGATCTGGCTCATGCGCTCATTGGTGAGCTGGCGCTGGATGGACATTTTTTGCGATCTCCTTGGAGCTGCCGTAGCGAGAAATATCGAGGCCTTCGGCGCTGATCTGAGGTTTCTGGCGAGCAATCAGGTCCGCCAGCAAACGACCCGAACCGCAGGCCATGGTCCAGCCCAATGTACCGTGGCCGGTATTCAGGAACAGGTTACGGTATGGCGTTGCACCGACAATTGGTGTGCCGTCAGGCGTGGTCGGGCGCAGACCGGTCCAGAAACTGGCCTGGCTCAAGTCACCGCCGCGAGGATAAAGATCGTTGACGATCATCTCCAGCGTTTCACGTCGACGCGGGTTCAGCGACAGATCAAAACCGGCAATCTCGGCCATGCCGCCGACCCGGATGCGGTTGTCGAAACGGGTGATCGCCACTTTGAACGTCTCGTCGAGAATGGTCGACGTCGGGGCCATCGCCGGATCAGTGATCGGCACCGTCAGCGAATAGCCCTTGAGCGGATATACCGGGGCCTTGATGCCCAGCGGCTTGAGCAACTGCGGCGAGTAGCTGCCGAGTGCCAGAACGTAACGGTCGGCGGTTTCCAGCTTGCCGTCGATCCACACGCCATTGATGCGGTCGCCAGCGAAATCGATGCGCTCGATGGACTGGTTGTAGCGGAATTCAACGCCCAACTGCACAGCCATCTCGGCCAGGCGAGTGGTGAACATCTGGCAATCGCCGGTCTGGTCGTTGGGCAGCCGCAGGGCGCCCGCAAGAATATTGGTCACGCCCGCCAACGCCGGTTCAACCCGGGCAATGTCGTCGCGATTCAGCAGCTCGAATGGCACGCCGGATTGCTCAAGGACAGCGATGTCCTTGGCGGCGTTATCCAGTTGCTCCTGAGTGCGGAACAGCTGAGTCGTACCCAGCGTACGGCCTTCATAGGCAATGCCGGTTTCGGCACGTAATTCGTCAAGGCAATCGCGGCTGTATTCGGACAGGCGAACCATGCGCTCTTTGTTCACAGCGTAGCGGTTGGCCGTGCAGTTGCGCAGCATCTGCGCCATCCATAGGTACTGGTCGATATCGGCAGTGGCTTTGATCGCCAGTGGCGCGTGGCGTTGGAGCAGCCATTTGATCGCTTTGAGTGGCACACCGGGCGCTGCCCACGGCGATGCATAGCCCGGCGAAACCTGGCCTGCGTTGGCAAAGCTGGTTTCCATGGCCACCGCTGGCTGGCGATCCACGACCGTAACCTGCATGCCTGCCCGTGCCAGATAATAGGCACTGGTCGTGCCGATCACACCACTACCAAGGACCAGAACGCGCATGTCGATTTACCTCATCGCGGATATCCGCTGACGTTTTCAAGTTTTAAGCAAGGATGTGCGCAGTATATGCAGCTAAGGGCAGTGCTTTTCACTGTATAAGTGCCTATATTTGGCGGGATTTCCCGGCAAAGAAGCCTTTGGTAGAGGGGGTTTACCCATGCGTACCCAAACCCAGTCCAAACGTGAACTGGACAAGATCGACCGCAACATCCTGCGCATCCTTCAGGCCGACGGCCGAATCTCCTTCACCGAGCTGGGTGAGCGCGTCGGTTTGTCTACGACGCCCTGTACAGAGCGGGTCCGTCGGCTTGAGCGCGAAGGCATCATCATGGGTTACAACGCACGCCTTAATCCGCAAAGTCTCAAGGCTAGCCTATTGGTGTTCGTCGAGATCAGCCTGGACTACAAATCTGGCGACACCTTCGAAGAATTCCGCCGCGCGGTGCTGAAGCTGCCCCACGTGCTGGAGTGTCATCTGGTTTCAGGCGACTTCGATTACCTGGTCAAGGCGCGCATCTCGGAAATGGCCTCGTACCGCAAACTGTTGGGCGACATCTTGCTCAAACTGCCCCATGTACGGGAGTCCAAGAGCTATATCGTGATGGAAGAGGTGAAAGAGAGCCTGAATCTGCCGATTGCGGATTGAGACCAGGCCATTCCCAAAGGATGGCGGAGCTCTTGTGGGAGCCGCCCCGGTGTCCCTGACACCACGCTGTCGCGCAGCAAACACGGACCCTGTAGGAGTGAGCTTGCTCGCGATTCGGCCTGTCAGTCGATGAATATATTGCCTGTACTGGAGCTATCGCGAGCAATGTGGATCGCCACCCCGGTCACTCCTACAGTAAAAAGCATTCCAAATCAGATAGTTATATTTTGTTTGATAGGAGCCGAGCTTGCTCGCGATGAAAGCAACCTTTTTCATCTGAAAGACTGCGGCGCCTGCATCGCGGGCAAGCCCGGCTCCGACAATTGGAATCTCTTCCGGCTTTTAAACCAACACCTGCCGCGTCGACGCCATGTACTCATGAATCTGCTTTTCGACCCGCGGATGAATCATCTCCACCGGTCGACGGCCGTTGGGGCATGGCAGGGTTGGCGTCGTGCCGAACAGGCGACAGATCAGAGGGCGTTCGTCGTAGACCGTACAGCCACTGGGCCCAAGGTGCACACAATTCAGTTCGTCCATGGCCGCATCCTGCTCGGCCGCTGTCTTGCGTGGCAGGCGGGACATTTCTTCCGGCGATGTGGTCACCGGGCCACAGCAGTCGTGGCAGCCTGGGACGCATTCGAAAGAAGGGATCTGCTGGCGTAACGCACGAATTTTCTGACTGTTGCAGCTCATTGAAACTTACCCGCTGTTAATGGGCGTGATTTTGCCTCAGTCCAGCGGTTCAAGACAGCACAGTCTGGATCGCGCCTTGCCCGTCGCCGAACCTGCGGCTTATCCTCGGGAATGTTTTTCAGACGCCAGCAACGGGATCCCGCCATGAACGCCCGCGTTCAACCATCGACTGCCACCGATCAGCACGCCCCTTCTTATTACGCCGCCAGCAGCCATCCGCAGCCCGATTATCCACCGCTGCAAGGTCAGGTTCAGGTTGACGTCTGCGTGGTGGGCGGCGGTTTTTCCGGCCTGAATACGGCGATTGAACTGGCCGAGCGCGGCTTGAGCGTGGTGCTGCTGGAGGCGCGAAAAATTGGCTGGGGCGCCAGCGGGCGCAATGGCGGGCAGTTAATTCGGGGCGTGGGTCACGGCCTTGAGCAATTCACGGGCGTGGTCGGTGCGGAGGGCGTGCGGCAGTTGAAGCTGATGGGCATTGAGGCGGTCGAAATCGTGCGTCAACGCGTTGAGCGTTATGGCATCGATTGCGATTTGACCTGGGGTTATTGCGACCTGGCCAACAAGCCTCGGGATCTTGTCGGGCTGGCGTCAGATGCTGACGAGCTGCGCGATTTGGGTTATCGCCATTCGTTAAAACTGCTGCAGGCCGGCGAGATGCGTCGCGTGGTAGGTTCGGACCGCTATGTGGGCGGCCTTATCGACATGGGATCGGGACATTTGCACCCGTTGAACCTTGCCTTGGGTGAAGCCGCTGTTGCGCAGTCGCTGGGTGTGCAAGTGTTCGAGCATTCGGCGGTGAGCCTCATCGAATATGGCCCGCAGGTCAAAGTACATACTGCTCAGGGCCTGGTTCAGGCCAAGACATTGGTACTGGGCTGCAACGCTTACCTGAATGATCTCAACCCGCAACTCAGCGGCAAGGTCTTACCCGCAGGCAGCTACATCATCGCCACCGAGCCGTTGAGTGAAGACCTGGCCACACAGTTGCTGCCTCAGAATATGGCCGTGTGTGATCAGCGTGTGACGGTGGACTACTTCCGGCTTTCGGCGGATCGGCGTCTGTTGTTTGGTGGGGCTTGTCACTATTCGGGGCGTGACCCGCAAGACATCGCGGCGTATATGCAGCCCAAAATGCTCAAGGTGTTCCCGCAGTTGGCGGCTGTGAAGATCGATTATCAGTGGGGCGGCATGATCGGCATCGGTGCCAACCGCTTGCCGCAGATCGGTCGCTTGAAGGACCAGCCCAACGTGTTCTACGCCCAGGCCTATTCCGGACACGGCCTTAACGTGACCCATCTGGCCGGCAAGCTGCTCGGTGAAGCCATTGCCGGGCAACACAGCAATGGCTTCGAGCTGTTCGCCAAAGTCCCGCACATCACCTTCCCTGGCGGCAAGCATCTGCGCTCGCCATTGCTGGCGCTGGGGATGCTTTGGCATCGGTTGAAGGAATTGCGTTGAGGCTGAAACTGGCTGATGAACGACTGTGGTCTAACAAGAAACTGCGGTCTCCTGTGGGAGCTGGGCTTGCCCGCGATAAGGCTGGACGCTATCTAAAGTGAACCGCGTCCAGCCTTATCGCGGGCAAGCCCAGCTCCCACAGGTGTCACAGGGCCTGGTAATCACTCCCGCCAAAACGGCTTCAACCCTTCGCGCATGGCCTGAGCGGAGCTCAGGCCAATATCGCGCAATTGCTCTTCAGTCAGATTCAGCAACCCTCGGCGTGACATCCAGCGATGGCGATACAGCGCCCAGCGGCCTAGCTTCGGTCCGCTTGCTGTCTTGGCGACAACTGCTTTTCCGCTGCTCAGTTCCTGGCTGTAAAGCGCCAACCGCACATCACTCAACCCGTTCATGTTCCCAACCCTCATTACGTTGTGGTGTGGGTACATGATGAATCGGCGCGACGAACCATTACAGATTCAAACAAATCTATTTATCTGCATACAGATGTTTTCATAACGGCGCTGAATGCTGTATTTTTCTCACATCTGTATGGTTAGCTCACTCAAAAAGCCGAGAGTATGCTCATGACACTCTACGTCAACCTCGCCGAATTGCTCGGTACGCGTATCGAAAACGGGTTCTATCGCCCTGGCGACAGGCTGCCGTCGGTGCGGGCGTTGAGTGTTGAACACGGCGTCAGCCTGAGTACGGTGCAGCAGGCTTATCGCGTGCTGGAAGACAGCGGCCTTGCCCTGCCCAAACCCAAGTCCGGGTATTTTGTACCGGTCAGCCGCGCTGTTCCGGCGCTGCCGGTCATTGGTCGTCCGGCGCAGCGTCCTGTGGACATCTCCCAGTGGGATCAGGTGCTGGACCTGATGCGGGTCAAGGCTTTGCCGAACCTCGTGCAACTGGGGCGTGGCATGCCCGACGTCAGTAGCCCGACGCTACGGCCGCTGATGCGCGCCCTTGGGCGGATCAGTCGTGACGAGCAAATGCCCGGTCTGTATTACGACAGCATTCAGGGTAACCAGACACTTCGCGAGCAAGTCGCTCGGTTGCTGCTGGATTCGGGCTGCAACCTGACCGCCAACGATTTGTTGATCACCACCGGTTGCCACGAAGCGCTTTCGGCCAGCGTTCGGGCCATCTGTGATCCAGGGGATATCGTCGCCGTAGACTCGCCGAGCTTTTTCGGCGCCATGCAGACGCTGAAAGGCCTGGGCATGAAAGCCCTGGAAATCCCTACCGATCCCGTGACTGGCATCAGCCTTGAAGCACTTGAGCTGGCGCTGGAGCAATGGCCGATCAAGGTCATACAGCTGACACCCAACTGCAACAACCCGTTGGGCTACGTCATGCCGGAAAACCGCAAGCGCGCCTTGCTAACCCTCGCTCAGCGCTTTGATGTGGCGATCATCGAAGACGATGTGTATGGCGATCTGGCGTTCAGTTATCCGCGGCCGCGGACGATCAAATCCTTCGACGAAGACGGCCGGGTTCTGCTGTGCAGCTCGTTCTCCAAGACGCTTGCGCCAGGGTTGCGCATTGGCTGGGTTGCGCCGGGCCGCTATCTGGAGCGCGTGCTGCACATGAAGTACATCGGCACCGGTTCAACAGCGCCTCAGCCGCAACTGGCGATTGCCGAGTTTCTTGAGGGCGGACATTACGAGCCGCACCTGCGGCGCATGCGCAGTCAGTATCAGCGTGGTCGCGAGCAAATGATCGACTGGGTCATGCGTTACTTTCCGGCAGGTACACGGGTCAGTCGTCCACAAGGTGGTTTCATGTTGTGGGTCGAGCTTGCCGAGGATTTCGATACGCTGCGTCTGAATCGTGCGCTGTTGACCAAGGGCGTACAGATTGCCGTGGGCAGTATTTTTTCTGCCTCTGGCAAATACCGTAATTGCCTGCGAATGAATTTCGCTGCAAAGCCGTCTCCAGAGGTCGAGAACGCGGTGCGCACGGTCGGGAGTACGATTAAAGAGTTAATTGAAACACTTTAAATGGGTTTATATACGGCTGTATTCAGGGTGGACAAGCCTTCCACTTTGAAACTGCTCAAAAGGAAGGCTCGGGTCCGATTCATGACGGCCAGTGCTTATTCTCTCCAGAACGGCTTGAGTCCTTCCTCGCGGGCATATCGTGGATCGATCCCTGCATCTCTTAGTTGTGCCATGGTTAATTTCAGAAGTTGTTCACGATTGGTCCAGCGCCTCAGGTACAGTGCCAGCAGGCCTTCACCGGGTCTTTTTGGCATCGTTACCGAGTGCTTGTATTCTGCGTTCAACTCCTGGCCTTTAAGTCTTAAACGTACATCGCTAATGCCGCTCATTTCCGACGTCCTGTCGAAGTAATTGAACCGCGATGATGTTGGTTTGTTATTTGATTTTAAACACTCAGATGGTGTTGAGTTTTTTCAAGATGTTGGGTCGTTCAACAAGCTTACAGTCCAGCGATGGCACACGCCCGTACTTGAGCGTTTCCATGCTTATGAGCGGCTCCCTGTAGGTAGAGATAAGAGAGCCAGTGCTTACATTCTGTGCGACTTTATCTAAAAGCTGCGGTCATACACGCCATGTCGTAACGCCCTTGGGGTAGTGAATTTGAAGAACACATGGGCGATGCCCTTCTGCCTGTTGTCGGCGCTGTGCTTCAGTGGTTGTGCTCATATCAATGTCCCTAACGAACCGAGTCAGGCGTTGCCGCCGACGGATTCGGCGTTTGGCCGTTCTGTGCAGGCGATGGCTCAGCCTCATGAGGGTCGTTCGGGCTTTCGCCTGCTGTCCAACAGCACCGAAGCCTTCATGGCGCGTGCCGAACTGATCCGCAATGCCCGCACCAGTCTGGATTTGCAGTACTACATCGTCCATGACGGTTTGAGCACCCGTGCCTTGATTGATGAGTTGCTCAAGGCGGCGGATCGCGGTGTTCGCGTGCGCATCCTGCTGGACGACACCACCAGCGACGGGCTTGATCACTCCATCGCCACTCTGGCTGCACACCCCAACATTCAGATTCGACTATTCAACCCCCAGAGTCTAGGGCGCGAGACCGGCGTGACCCGCAGTGTGGGGCGGCTTTTAAATCTGTCGCGCCAGCATCGGCGCATGCACAACAAGCTGTGGCTGGCCGACGGCAGCGTGGCCATCGTGGGTGGGCGCAATCTGGGTGATGAATACTTCGATGCCGAAGAAAACCTGAATTTCACCGACATCGACATGCTCAGCGTCGGTCCGGTGGCCGAGCAACTCGGGCACAGTTTTGATCAATACTGGAACAGCACACTGAGCAAACCCATCGCCGAGTTCATGTATTTCCTGCCGACGACTCGTGATCTGGCCAAGGCGCGCAAACGGCTGGAGGCATCGCTCGTAGAGTCGCAGCACAAACACAAGGCGCTGTACGACCGCCTGATGGCGTACCAGAAAAACCCACGTCTCAAGATCTGGTTCAACGAATTGATCTGGGCGCATAACAAGGCCTTGTGGGATGCGCCGACCAAAGTGCTGGCTCGTGGCGAACCTGACCCGCATCTGCTGCTGACCACGCAGTTGGCCCCTGAGCTGCTCAATGCAAACAAGGAACTGATACTGGTTTCCGCCTACTTCGTGCCGGGTGAAGAAGGTTTGCTCTACCTGACCGGGCGTGCCGATGCCGGGGTTTCGGTCAGTTTGCTGACCAACTCCCTTGAGGCGACTGACGTGCCTGCGGTACACGGCGGTTATGCGCCTTATCGCAAGGCGTTGCTGGAGCATGGTGTGAAACTGTTCGAAATGCGCCGCCAGCCGGGTGATCCCGGCAGTGACAGCGGGGGCAGCGGCCCTCATCTGTTCAGTAAAAGCGGAACGTTTGGCGGTGGTTCGGATTCCAGTCTGCACAGCAAGGCGATGACGTTTGATCGTCGAAAAGTGTTCGTGGGCTCCTTCAACTTCGACCCGCGCTCGGTATTGTGGAACACCGAAGTCGGCGTGTTGGTAGACAGCCCCGAATTGACCGAAGCGCTGCGCGAACTGGCCTTGCAAGGCATGCAGCCGACCCTGAGTTATGAGGCGAAGCTGGAAGACGGCAAAGTGGTGTGGGTCACCGAAGACAACGGCAAAATCCACACCTTGTACAAAGAGCCCGGCGATACCTGGCGGCGCTTGAACGCGTGGTTCAGCCGGGTCGTGGGCCTGGAGAAAATGCTCTAGGCCGTTGCCGCCGGTTGAACCCCGAATGCCCCGCGTCGGGATGACAGGATCGCCAGGCCAAACGCACCCGCCGCCATCAACAGCGGCAGTGCCTGACCGCTGACCCACTGGCTGCCTGCGCCGGCCGCCAGTGGTCCCAGCAAACAACCGATCCCCCACAGCTGCGCCACATGCGCGTTCGCGCGAACCAGTGCGTCATCGCGAAAGCGCTCTCCAATCAGAATCAGCGAAAGGGTGAACAAGCCGCCTGCGCTGGCCCCGAACAGCACCCACAGCGGCCAGATCAGCACGGTATTCACCAGCAGCGGCACCAGCAGGCTTGAAACCATCAATGCCACGGCACAGCTCGAAAACAGCGTGCGCCGCGAAACCTTGTCGGCCAGTGCGCCAATCGGCAACTGCAGAAGCGCGTCGCCCACTACCACGGTGCTGATCATCGCCAAGGCGATTTCCGGCGTGAAGCCCTGACGCAGGCAATAGATTGGCAGCAAGGTCAGGATCAGCGCCTCGAATGCGGCGAACAGTGCCACCGCCCAGGCGATCGCGGGCATGGAGCGACAGAAAGCGAACAGGTCGATGAAGGTGACGCGGCATGCATCGGCGTTTGGCGCACCGCTTCTGCCCAGCAGCAAAAACGGCGAAATGATCAGCAGCGCCACGCCCACCCAGAAGCCTGTGTCGTGCTCGGTGCCCAATGCGCCAAGCAGCAGCGGCCCGGCCAGTTGGCACAAGGCGTAAGTGCTGCCATAGAGCGCGACAAGACGGCCACGCCATTTTTCGACGACCAGTTGGTTGATCCAGCTTTCACCGAGGATGAAGACGATGGTCAGGATCACGCCGAGCGTCAGCCGCAGTACCAGCCACACCGTGTAATACGGCAGCAGCGCCAGCAGGCCTACGGACAGCGCCCCAGCCCACAGGCAGCGGCGCATCAGCGCGGCAGTACCGAAACGTGCAGCGAGGCCGCTGGCCAGGCTTGCGCCGAGCAGAACGCCAATCGCGGGCATTGCAGCCATTACGCCAATGGCGAACGAGCCGTAACCCCAGCTTTCCAGTCGCAAGGACACCAGCGGCATGCTGACACCCAATGCCAGCCCGACCGAGAGCACCGACGCCAGCACCGCGAAATAAGTACCCCAACGCATTCCCACGCTCCTGTGGATCAAAAGGCCAAGACGAAACAGCCGGGCTGTCCCAAGGGAAGCCCGGCTGTTTTCAATGTTCGGTCAGGCGCGGATTAACTTTTGTGGGAGCTGAGCTTGCTCGCGATAGGCGCGGATGCGATTTTCCTGATATCCGCGGCGCTCTTATCGCGAGCAAGCTCTGCTCCCACAGAATCCAGGCAATCTCGTAGGACCGGCTTCAGCCGGAACATTCGCTGAATCTCCTTCGCCTGAAATGCTGCCCTACCGGTTAAAGCCGGTCCTGCGGACCAATCGACGGCGGTTACAACTTAATCCACGTCGATTTCAGTTCGGTGTACTTGTCGAACGCATGCAGCGACTTGTCGCGGCCGTTGCCGGATTGCTTGAAGCCACCAAATGGCGCGGTCATGTCACCGCCATCGTACTGATTGACCCACACGCTACCCGCACGCAACGCTTTGGCGGTCAGGTGAGCCTTAGACAGGTTTGCAGTCCAGACGGCAGCAGCGAGGCCGTACGGCGTGTCGTTGGCGATCTGAATCGCCTCCTCGGCTGTATCAAACGTCAATACCGACAGAACCGGGCCGAAGATTTCTTCCTGAGCGATCTTCATGGCATTGGTCACACCGTCGAAAATCGTCGGCTCGACATAAGTACCACCGGTTTCCTGCAAGATGCGCTTGCCGCCCACCACGAGTTTTGCGCCGTCGGTATGTCCTGCTTCGATGTAAGACAGCACGGTGTTCATCTGTTGAGTGTCGACCAGCGCGCCAACGGTTGTGGCCGGGTCCAGCGGGTTGCCCGGCTTCCAGCTCTTGAGCGCTTCGATGACCATGGGCAGGAATTTGTCCTTGATCGAACGCTCCACCAGCAGGCGCGAACCTGCGGTGCAGACTTCGCCCTGGTTAAACGCGATAGCGCTGGCGGCGGATTCAGCGGCGGCCTGCAAGTCAGGCGCGTCGGCAAAGACGATGTTCGGGCTTTTGCCGCCCGCTTCCAGCCAGATGCGCTTCATGTTCGATTCGCCGGAGTAAACCAGCAACTGCTTGGCGATTTTCGTCGAGCCGGTGAACACCGCGGTGTCGACATCCATGTGCAGGGCCAGCGCCTTGCCCACGGTATGACCATAACCTGGCAGCACATTGAGCACGCCAGCCGGAATGCCTGCCTCGATCGCCAGTTGGGCAATACGAATGGCCGTCAGCGGAGATTTTTCCGAAGGCTTGAGGATGACCGAGTTACCGCTGGAAAGCGCCGGGCCCAGTTTCCAGCTCGCCATCAGCAACGGGAAGTTCCACGGCACGATGGCGGCCACGACGCCTACAGGCTCGCGGGTCACCAGACCAAGCTGGTCATGAGGCGTGGCAGCTACTTCGTCATACAGCTTGTCGATGGCCTCGCCACTCCAGCTCAGCGCGTTTGCGGCGCCAGGGATGTCGATGCTGTACGAATCGCTGATCGGCTTGCCCATGTCCAGGGTTTCCAGCAGGGCCAGCTCTTCAACGTTTTTATTGATCAGTGCGGCAAAGCGCAGCATGGCGGCTTTACGCTTGGTCGGTGCCAGTCGCGACCAGACGCCGGAATTGAATGTCTTGCGGGCGCTTTCAACGGCGCGCTGGGCGTCGGCGGCGTCACAGCTGGCAACTTTGGCCAGCAGGCGGCCATCGACCGGGCTGACGCATTCGAATGTCTCACCGGAAGCGGCGTCGGAGTATTCGCCATTGATGAACGCGCGGCCTTCGATCTTCAGGTCCTTGGCGCGTTTTTCCCAGTCAGCATGGGTCAGGGTGGTCATGCGTATGTCCTCCGCTTGTATCGATTAGGGTGTGCCTGGTGGGTAGATTTGTGCAAAAAACAAACAATCTGCAATCCACCGCCACCGGGCAACGGCACTCACCACCCTAAACCAGTGATCTGGCGATTTCCAATATCTTTGACATAAAGGGCCTGAATGGCGCTGTCCTGTTCGATTTATGCAACATCGCGACGCGAGCGTTTGGCACTATTGGCCCAGCGCTTCGTCAAACCAGCAACGCACCTACCGCGAGGGTAAGAAATGACTATCGACAGCATCGTGGATTTCAGCGAAGCCAGCACCGAAGCTGAACGTTACCGTCCGGCGCCGGAAAAAATCTTCAAGGGCGATCCGGAGCAGACAATCTACAACCACTACAACAGCCCTTGCGGACAGATGAACGCGGGCGTCTGGGAGGGTGAGGTTGGCCAATGGTCCGTGAACTACACCGAGCATGAATACTGTGAAATCGTGCAGGGTGTTTCGGTTTTGCGTGATGACGCGGGCGGGTCGAAAACCCTGCGTGCGGGAGATCGCTTTGTGATTCCAGCAGGCTTTAAAGGCACGTGGGAGGTGCTGGAGCACTGCCGCAAGGTCTATGTGGTGTTTGAGCAGAAAGTATAACTATGTAGTGCACATGATCAGTTTGCGTGGAGGATGCTGATGACGTCCAAGGAGGACATTCAACTTTTATAAAGGAATAAATTCATGACCAATGAAGAGATCATTCAGCAGCTTCAGTATCTGATCGGCAGCCGTTACGAGCCAACCATCAAGACTCACATCAGTGAGTTGACGGGCCGTGAACACGTTGTCAGTTCAAAGGACTTCGTGACCAAAGAGTTCGACATCGACCGCGTAACGGTTGATGTCGATGGCGCCAACCTTGTTCAGGGCTTCAGCTTTGGCTGAGCCAGGAGTCGGGCACCTTCGGTGCCAGATTCAAATGCAAATAAAAAAGGCCCGTATCGTGAGATACGGGCCTTTTTCACAAGAAAAAAAATCAATTACTTGATTTTGCCTTCTTTGTAGATCACGTGCTTGCGAACAACCGGATCGAATTTTTTGATTTCGATTTTGTCCGGAGTGGTGCGCTTGTTCTTGTCGGTCGTGTAGAAATGACCGGTGCCAGCACTAGAAATCAATCGGATCAATTCACGCATGATCTTCTCCCTTAAATTTTGCCGTCGCGACGGAGTTCAGCGAGCACAACAGTGATGCCACGCTTGTCGATGATACGCATGCCTTTAGCAGATACGCGCAGACGAACAAAACGTTTCTCTTCTTCAACCCAAAAGCGGTGATGCTGCAGGTTTGGCAGGAAACGACGACGGGTTTTGTTGTTTGCGTGGGAAATGTTATTCCCAGTCACCGGACCCTTACCGGTAACTTGACATACTCTCGACATGCCTCAGCCCTCTAAAACCTCATGCCCAACCCGGCATGGGTTGGCCGCTTAATCTCTCAGTCATTTGGCGCCAGGCGCCGCGTTTCTTTAAGGGTCTTACCGGCTACACCTACAGTGAAGGAACCGGGCCCCTAGAAAAGAGCGCTGCTTTATACCAGAAAGGGTTTGGTGTCACAACAGGCAAAGCACTTTAGCCCAACATCAGGCGACGCGTTCAGCCCAATGGTCAGGCCTTTGCGGGGGTGCTGGCAAATCTACCGCCGGTCGGGTTGTAACCATTGTTCTGTGTCCAAGCATGGTCTAGGGTAACTCCCTTACCAGACTGCGCCAGCAGATGGGGCCCTTTCTGACAGGAATATAGCCATGCGTCTTGCTGCGATACCGTTTTTGTTAGCTCCTCTTTTGTTCCCGGCAATGGCCAGCGCCGCGACGTCGTTGAGCGTCTGCACTGAGGCCAGCCCGGAAGGCTTTGACGTGGTGCAGTACAACTCGTTGACCACCACCAATGCCTCCGCCGACGTGCTGATGAACCGGCTGGTGGATTTCGACGCCCAGAGCGGCAAGCTGGTGCCCAGCCTGGCGCAAAGCTGGACCGTTTCGCCTGACGGCCTGACCTACGACTTCAAATTGCGCCCGGGGGTGAAGTTTCACCATACCGACTATTTCACGCCCAGCCGCGAGTTGAACGCGGATGACGTGGTGTTCAGCTTCCAGCGCATGCTTGACCCGCAAAACCCATGGCACAAGGTTGCTCAGAGCGGCTTCCCCCACGCTCAATCGATGCAGTTGCCTGCGCTGATCAAGAAGATCGACGCGCCTGACCCGCTGACTGTGCGCTTTACCCTTGATCATCCGGACTCCACGTTCCTCGCGACGCTGAGCATGGGCTTTGCCTCGATCTACTCGGCCGAGTACACCGCGCAACTGCTCAAAGCGGGCACTCCGGAAAAACTCAACAGCCAGCCGATTGGTACAGGGCCGTTCGTGTTTGAACGCTTCCAGAAAGATGCCGTGGTGCGTTACGAAGCCAACGCGGATTATTTCGCGGGCAAGCCGGGCGTCGACAAATTGATCTACGCAATCACCCCGGACGCCAATGTGCGTTTGCAGCGTATTCGTCGCAACGAATGCCAGATCACTCTTTCGCCCAAGCCGCTGGATATTCAGGAAGCCGCCAAAGATCCGAATCTGAAAATCGAAAAAACCGAAGCGTTCATGACCGCGTTTCTGGCGATCAACAGCCAGCACCCGCCGTTCGACAAGGCTGAAGTGAGGCAAGCGGTCAATCTGGCATTCGACAAGGACAGCTACCTGAAAGCGGTATTCGAAGGCACCGCTGAAGCCGCCAATGGCCCGTATCCGCCGAACACCTGGAGCTACGCGAAAGACCTGCCCGGCTATAAGCCGGACGTCGCCAAAGCTAAAGCGCTGCTGGCAAAGGCGGGCGTGAAGGACGGTTTTAAAACGACTATCTGGACCCGCCCGAGTGGCAGCCTGCTCAACCCCAATCCGAACCTGGGCGCGCAGTTGCTGCAGGCGGACCTGGCTAAAGTCGGCATCAACGCTGAAATCAAAGTCATCGAATGGGGCGAACTGATCCGCCGCGCCAAGGCTGGCGAGCATGACCTGTTGTTCATGGGTTGGGCGGGTGACAACGGTGATCCGGATAACTTCCTGACCCCGCAGTTCTCCTGCGCGGCCGTGAAGTCCGGTACTAACTTCGCCCGCTATTGTGATGCGACGCTGGATAAGCTGATCAGCGACGGCAAAGCCACCAGCGATCAGGCTGCGCGCAGCAAGCTGTATCACCAGGCTCAGCAGCAGATTCAGCAACAGGCACTCTGGTTGCCACTGGCACACCCAACCGCAGCCGTCCTTACCCGCAAAGATGTCAGCGGTTACCAGGTCAGCCCGTTTGGTCGTCAGGACTTCTTCAAGGTGCAGGTTAAGTAAATTGATACTTAACGCAGGAGCGCGCTTGCCCGCGATGGCGATTCGGCTGTCGCAGATATTTGTCGATTGGCTTTGAAGGTCCTTCGGCCCTTATCGCGGGCAAGCGCGCTCCTACAGCAAACCCACATACTGTCGGAGAACCCATGATCATCGCCGACCGTCTTCACATCGAAGGCCTGTTCGACACCCACACATCAACGCTCAGTTATCTGGTGATGGACGTCCAGACCCGGCACTGCGCGCTGATCGACAGCGTGCTCGACTTCGATCCCAAATCGGGACGCACCCGCACTGAATCCGCCGATCAGCTGATTGCCCGCGTTCGTGAACTGAACGCCTCTGTGCAATGGATCCTTGAAACCCATGTCCACGCCGATCATGTTTCGGCAGCGGCTTATCTCAAAGACAAGCTCAACGCGAAAATCGCGATTGGCAGCCACATCACCGCGGTGCAAAACGTGTTCGGCGAGCTGTTCAATGCGCCGAGTGGCTTCGCCCGGGACGGCAGCCAGTTCGATGTGCTGCTGGGTGATGGTGCGACCTTTAACGTCGGGACCCTTGAAGCGCGGGCCATGCACACGCCAGGACATACTCCGGCCTGCATGACCTACGTGTTCGACGTTGGCGGCGAAAGTGTGGCTTTTGTCGGGGATACGCTGTTCATGCCGGATTACGGCACGGCGCGCTGTGACTTCCCCGGTGCGGATGCACGAACGCTGTATCAATCAATCCAGAAAATCCTCGCCCTGCCCGATTCGACGCGCTTGTTCATGTGTCACGACTATCAGCCGGATGGTCGCGAGTTGCAGTACATGACGACGGTGGCCGAACAGCGCGCCGACAATATCCACATCCGCCAGGGCATCGATGAAAACGAATTCGTGCAGATGCGCGAAGCCCGGGATGCCACGCTGGAAATGCCCGTGCTGATCCTGCCATCCGTGCAAATCAATATGCGGGCAGGTCACCTTCCCGAGCCTGAAGACAATGGCGTGCGCTACCTGAAGATTCCGCTGAATACGCTGTGAGCCCGACCTTTGTAGACACCTGTTGGAGCGAGGCTTGCCCGCGAAGAGCGATACCCGGTAAGCCTGATGCACCGCAGCGACTGACTCGTCACAATGCCGCCCAGACCAAGCCCGCCTGAACAGAAGAGCGCAATCTCATGTGGGAGCCGGGCTTGCCCGCGATGCAGACACCGCGATTCGACAGATGGACCGGATCGCCCTTATCGCGGGCAAGCCTCGCTCCCACAGAAAATTGCATTTGCAGGCGAACAGTGAATCTCCGACAGGTACGGCGCTGTGTCAGACGCCGGGCGCTGCATCAGTCCGAGCCGTATTCTGCAACCCCGCCAACAACAGCCGCTGATACAGTTCCTCTTTCAACCCCTGTGGCCGGTCAAGCTGCATGCGCTCCAGATGCACAGGGAACGCCTCGGGCTCTGGCGCATCCAGTGTCGCTTTGCCCAGCTCGATGATCTCTGTGAGCTTGAATTTGCTTTCCAGCCAGTGCAGCGCCCGCAGCAGATCGCGCTCTTCGGTGTTGAAGTCGCAACCCAATGGGTATTCGGGAAACAGTTGCGAATATTGATCGGCGATGGCTTGAAGGCGCTCAGCGGTGTTGTGGGCGAAGCGCGGGTCCAGTTTGAAATCCTTGGGCAGCTTGCCCGCTCTTTGCGCCTGTTCGATCAAGCCCGGCTGAAAGCGTGAGTCACTGATGTTGAGCATGGCTTCAATGACCGCTGAATCATTCTTGCCGCGCAGGTCGGCAATGCCGTATTCGGTGACCACGATATCCCGCAGGTGACGTGGAATGGTGGTGTGGCCGTATTCCCAAACGATATTGGAACTGGTCTCGCCGCCAGACTCACGCCAGCTGCGCAGAATCAGAATTGAACGGGCGTCCTCCAGTGCATGCGCCTGGGCCACAAAGTTGTATTGGCCGCCGACACCACTCACTACCCTGCCATCTTGCAGTTGATCGGACACCGCGGCACCCATGAGAGTGACGGTGAACGCACTGTTGATGAACCGCGCATCGCGTCGCTGCAGACGCTTGAGCTGTTCATCGCCATACAGCTCGTTGATATAGCTGATGGCAGTCATGTTGAAGTCGCCGAGACGCTCCAGGGAAAACTCTCGCAAGCGCTGATAAAAACTCTGCGGTCCGAGGAAGAATCCGCCATGGACCATGATGCCGTCCGTGTAAGCCGACTCGTCGAGAGTGCCGTTATTGGCTTCGCGCTGACGCATTGCATCGGGATACACCTTGCGGCGAATGATCCCGGCGTCGACCAGCACCAGCAAACCGTTGACGAACATCTCGCTGCAGCCGTAAAGCCCTGAAACGAAGGGCTCGACGCCGCCCTCACGGTCGATCAGGGTTTGCCAGTCGCTGAGGTTCAGTTCGGCCAGCAGCGCTCGATAAGTGTCGTTATCGGCCTGACGAGCCAGTAACGCAGCAGTCAGCGCATCGCCCATTGAGCCAATGCCGATCTGCAAGGTGCCGCCATCGCGTACCAGTGTGCTGGCATGCAGGCCGATGAAATGATCCTGAAAGCCCACCGGCATATTCGGCGTGGAAAACAATGTGCTGCGCTCTTCTTCATCGATCAGAAAGTCGAAGTCCTCGGCATCTAGCTCCGAATCGCCCGGCATATAGGGCAGATCCGCATGAACCTGGCCCAGCATCAAAACGGTTTCTCCGGCTGCGCGCCGCTTGGCAATCATGGGCAACAAGTCGAGGGTGACATCGGGGTTGCAGCTCAGGCTTAACTTGCCGGGCCGTTGTTCATCGCGGGCAACCAGTTGAGCGACCAGATTCAGGCCGCCGGCGTTGATGTCCCGCGCGGCATGGCTGTAATTGCTGCTGATGTAATCATGCTGGGCGGGCGCACTGTTCAGCAGGCTGCCCGGCTGCATGAAAAACTGCTGCACGCGGATGTTGGCTGGAAGGCTGTCATGGTGCAGATCGGCGAGAAATTCCAGCTCGGGATAATCATCAAATATCCGGTCCAGAAACGGCTGCAGGAATCGTCCTTGCAGACCGTCCCCGGTGGGCGGACGACCCAGGCTTAGCGCCGTGTAGATCGTCAACTGCCGCTCGGGCATTTGCCTGATCCGCTCATACAGCGCGTTGACGAACCGATTCGGCTTACCCAGACCCAATGGAATGCCCATGTGGATATGCGCTGGCAACCGGGCGATGACATGAGCGACCGCTTGATCAATGGAGCTGGACTGCGGCATCGGGTCCTCCAAGGCTTGTTATTAGATGGAGCTTGGACCGGGGTTGTGCGGGTTTTGCTGCATTGGCGCGCTGGAATGTGGCCCTATGTGGGAGCGGTGCTTGCCCGCGATAGGGGCGCTACGGTTTTTATCTGGAATCGAGTGCAGCCTTATCGCGGGCAAGCCACGCTCCCACAGGTCACTTCTTTAGAAACGCCTTATGCAGCTCCGCCAGCGTTGCAAAGTGATACGTCGGCGACTCAGCCTGCAATTCCCCATGACTACCAAAACCATAGCCCACCGCAGCCACATCCAGCCCATTGCGCAGGCCGCCGATCAGGTCGTGTTTGCGGTCGCCGATCATCAGCGTCTGCTGCGGATCGAGCTTTTCTGTCGCCATCAAATGCGCGATCAGTTCAACTTTATCGGTGCGGGTGCCGTCCAGTTCGCTGCCGTAAATCACTTTGAAATGCCGGGCAAAGTCGAAATGCCGGGCGATCTCATGGGCGAATACCCACGGCTTGGACGTTGCGATATACAAATTGCGACCTTGATCGACCAGCTCATCCAACAGTTCAAAGATGCCATCGAACACCAGGTTTTCGTACAGCCCGGTGACCTTGAAGCGTTGGCGATAGAAGCCCACCGCTTCCCAGGCCTTGGCTTCGTCAAAGCCGTATTGATTCATGAACTGCTGCAACAGCGGAGGGCCGATGAAGTGCTCCAGTTGTGCCAGGTCCGGCTCATCGATCCCCAATTGCTTCAGGGCGAACTGGATTGACTTGGTTATCCCTTGGCGCGGATCGGTCAGGGTGCCATCCAGGTCGAACAGGATGTTTTGGTAATGCATGCAAACTCCCATGGGTTTTCGGGATCGCCTTGGGTAAAAACGCAATCCGTTTTCTGTAGGAGCTGCCGAAGGCTGCGAAATCGATGCATCTGACACACCGCTATTCGCAGCCTGCGGCAGCTCCTACAGGGACGTGTTTACAGGATTCAACAGGGCTTATCGAAACCTTCCGCCAGATGCAGGTCCTTGAGCTTCACGTAATTAGCCGCGCTGTACGGAAAGAAGGCGATCTCCTTCTCGGTCAATGCACGGACCTGTTTCACCGGGCGGCCGACGTAAAGAAAACCACTTTCCAGTACTTTGCCCGGCGGCACCAGACTGCCTGCGCCAATGATCACTTCGTCTTCAACCACCGCGCCGTCCATGATCGTGCTGCCCATGCCGATCAGAATGCGATTGCCGATGACACAGCCGTGCAGCATGACTTTGTGGCCGATGGTGACTTCATCGCCAATCAGCAGCGGAAAGCCGTCCGGGTTGAACGGCCCGGCGTGGGTAATGTGCAGCACGCTGCCGTCCTGCACGCTGGTGCGCGCGCCGATACGGATGCGGTGCATGTCGCCGCGAATCACGGTCAGCGGCCAGACCGAGCTGTCAGCACCAATTTCGACATCGCCGAGGACAACGGCCGAATGATCGACAAAAGCCCGGTCGCCAAGCGTTGGCGTGTGGTTCTGGAACGTGCGAATCGCCACGATAGGCTCCTTCTTTGGCGCTGATAGCTGCGGACCGCGCCGATTGTAATTAAGATGCGTGGGTGTTTCTTCCAGCCAAGGTGCAAAACCGTGAGCGCGAACAACCCTCTTCTGCAATCCTACGACCTGCCACCTTTTTCGGCGATTCGTGCCGAGCATGTCAAACCTGCCATTGAACAGATTCTTGCCGACAACCGCGCAGCGATTGCCGAGATCCTCGTCAAGCAAGGCTCGCAGCCTACATGGGCCGGGCTTGTATTGGCGATGGACGAACTCAATGACCGCCTCGGCGCCGCCTGGAGCCCGGTCAGCCACTTGAATGCCGTGTGCAACAGCGCCGAACTGCGCGAAGCCTACGAGTCATGCCTGCCGGCGTTGAGTGCCTACTCCACTGAAATGGGTCAGAACCGCGAACTGTTCCAGGCGTTTGAAGCCCTGGCCAACAGCCCTGAAGCGGCCGGCTTTGATGTGGCGCAGAAAACCATTCTCGAGCAATCGCTGCGTGACTTCCGTCTGTCGGGCATCGACTTGCCGCCAGAACAGCAGAAACGCTACGCCGAGGTGCAGAGCAAATTGTCGGAGCTGGGCAGCCAGTTTTCCAACCAGTTGCTCGACGCCACTCAGGCCTGGACCAAACTGGTCACTGATGAAGCAGCTCTGAAAGGGTTGACCGAGTCGGCCAAGCAACAAATGGCGGCCGCCGCCAAGGCCAAGGATCTGGACGGCTTCCTGATCACTCTGGAATTCCCGAGCTATTACGCGGTGATGACTTATGCCGAAGACCGCGCTCTGCGCGAAGAAGTCTACGCGGCGTACTGCACCCGTGCGTCTGATCAGGGCCCGAATGCTGGCAAGAACGACAATGGCCCGGTGATGGAGCAGATCCTCGACTTGCGTCAGGAACTGGCTCAGCTGTTGGGCTTTTCGAGCTTCTCCGAGCTGAGTCTGGCCACCAAGATGGCTGAATCCAGCGATCAGGTGCTGACCTTCCTGCGTGATCTGGCCAAGCGCAGCAAGCCTTTTGCTGCTCAGGATCTGGCACAGCTCAAGGCCTACGCCGCCGAACAAGGCTGCCCGGACCTGCAAAGCTGGGACAGCGGCTTTTATGGCGAGAAACTGCGTGAGCAGCGCTACAGCGTTTCTCAGGAAGCGTTGCGTGCCTACTTCCCGATCGACAAAGTGCTGGGCGGCCTGTTTGCCATTGTTCAGCGTCTGTACGGCATCGAAATCGCCGAGCAGAAAGGCTTCGATACCTGGCATCCAGACGTACGCCTGTTCGAGATCAAGGAAAACGGTCAGCACGTCGGGCGTTTCTTCTTCGACCTGTATGCCCGCGCCAACAAGCGCGGTGGTGCGTGGATGGACGGCGCTCGCGACCGTCGCCGTACTGCCGAAGGTCAATTGCAGAGCCCGGTGGCGAATCTGGTCTGCAACTTCACTCCGGCCTCGCCGGGTCAGCCTGCATTGCTGACCCACGATGAAGTCACCACCCTGTTCCACGAGTTCGGCCACGGTCTGCATCACCTGCTGACCCGCGTCGAGCACGCGGGCGTGTCCGGCATCAACGGCGTGGCGTGGGATGCCGTCGAGCTGCCAAGCCAGTTCATGGAGAACTGGTGCTGGGAGCCGGAAGGTCTGGCGCTGATTTCTGGTCATTACCAGACTGGCGAAGCGTTGCCACAGGACCTGCTGGAAAAAATGCTCGCTGCCAAGAATTTCCAGTCCGGGCTGATGATGGTTCGTCAGTTGGAGTTCTCGCTGTTCGACTTCGAGCTGCATGCCACTCACGGCGACGGCCGCAGCGTGGCGCAAGTGCTGGATGGCGTTCGCGACGAAGTGTCGGTGATGCGTCCGCCTGCTTACAACCGCTTCCCGAACAGCTTCGCGCACATCTTCGCAGGCGGTTACGCCGCGGGTTACTACAGCTACAAGTGGGCTGAAGTGCTGTCCGCTGACGCGTTCTCGAAGTTCGAAGAAGACGGTGTCCTCAATGCCGAGACCGGTCGCGCCTTCCGTGAAGCGATCCTGGCTCGCGGCGGTTCCCAGGCGCCGATGGTGCTGTTCGTCGACTTCCGCGGACGTGAGCCGTCGATTGACGCACTCTTGCGCCACAGTGGCCTGAGTGAGGATGCGGCAGCATGACCGATACACCGGTAATCATTACCAAGAAGCGCTTCATCGCCGGGGCTGTCTGCCCGGCGTGCAGCGAGCCCGACAAACTCATGATGTGGAGCGAAAATGACGTTCCTCATCGTGAGTGCGTGGGCTGCGGTTACAGCGACACACTCAACGAGCAGGGCAATTCGGTTCCCAAGGAGCTGGGCACGCGCGTCAACAAGATCGCGGTCAAGGCTATCGATCCGAAGGTACAGGGCGTGCAGTTCTTCCCGAATCCGAAGCTGAAAAAGCCGGTTGATTTGGATTGAAGTGACTCACTACCGGTAGGAGCGAACTTGTTCGCGAGGCGATGTTCCTGTGCATGCAGAAATATCGTCTCGCGAACAAGTTCGCTCCTACCGGTGTTGCGCCTTCTATCGGGCGAGCTAGGGATCTAAGGGGTATATCTTGTACTGTATGCACATACAGTTATAGGAGAAGCCCCCATGTCCCTGATTTTCCCGCCTCGCGGCCGGGGCACGGCCAGCAACCCGCATAATCGCTTCGCGCCCAGCCGTTCGTTGGCTGAGGACGACGGCTGGTATCAGGAAGTGCCGTTGACCCAAGGCACACAGGTCACCAGCGAAACGGCCAAAAGCATCATTACCCGCAACACCTCGCCTGACATCCCCTTTGATCGCTCGATCAATCCGTATCGTGGCTGCGAACACGGCTGCATTTACTGCTATGCACGGCCCAGTCATGCGTACTGGGATATGTCGCCGGGCCTGGATTTCGAAACGAAGCTGATCGCTAAAACCAACGCCGCTGCTGTGCTCGAACAGCAGTTGTCGAAACCGGGTTATCGCTGCGCGCCGATTACTTTGGGGGCTAACACCGATCCGTATCAGCCCATCGAGCGTGAGTACAAAATCACCCGGGCGGTGCTCGAAGTGCTGCTGCGTTATCGCCATCCGGTGACGATCATTACCAAAGGGTCGTTGATCCTCCGGGATCTGGACCTGCTGGCCGAACTTGCGAAACAGAATCTGATCTCGGTGTTCATCAGCCTGACTACGCTGGACGACGAACTCAAACGCATTCTGGAGCCGCGCGCCGCTGCGCCCAAAGCGAGGCTGCGAGCGATTCGGGTGCTACGCGATGCGGGGGTGCCGGTTGGCGTGTTGTGCGCGCCGATCATCCCGATGATCAACGACATGGAACTGGAAGCCATGCTCAGCGAAGCCAAGGCTGCCGGGGCCTTGAGTGCCAGCTACGTGATGCTGCGCCTGCCGCTGGAAGTTGCGCCGCTATTTGAAGAATGGCTACAGGCGCACTACCCGCAACGGGCCGAGCATGTGATGAGTCTGGTCAGACAAGTGCGTGGCGGTGAGGTTTACGACAGCCGTTTTGGCGTGCGAATGCGTGGCGAAGGCCCGTTTGCTGACCTGTTGGCGCAGCGCTATCGCATGGCGATCAAGCGGCTGGGGCTTAACCAGCGGGAAAGCTTCAACCTGGATTGCGAGGCATTCTGCCCACCGGGTGGGCAGATGTCGTTGTTGTAGCGAGAGTTGGCGCAATAGCGGATTGGAATGCCATCCCCTGTGGGAGCTGAGCTTGCTCGCGATACATGAGACACGGCCAGAAGACGCACCGCGTTATCGTTTATCGCGAGCAAGCTCAGCTCCCACAATGGCTGCATTGCAACTCAAGACTTATGCGATTTCAGCTCAGACCCTCGCCGCCAATGCCTTCGCCTTACGCATCTTGATCCGGTAAGCCACCCCCAGAACAATCAACCACGCTGGAAGCAGGAACACCGACAGCGAAATACCGGGCGTGAAGTACATGATCACCAGAATGCCCAGCAGGAATACCAGGCACACGTAGTTGGTCAGCGGGTAGCCCCAGCTTTGGTACTCAGTGGTTTCACCCGCTTCGCGCTTGGCCTTGCGGAATTTCAGGTGGGTAATGCTGATGATGACCCAGTTCAGCACCAGTGCGGACACCACCAGCGCCATGAGCAGTTCGAAGGCTTTGCCTGGCATCAGGTAGTTAATCAGCACGCACAGGCCGGTGGCGGTGGCCGATACGCCCAGCGCCAGCAATGGCACGCCGCGACGGTTCACCTTGAGCAAGGCCTTGGGCGCATTGCCTTGCATGGCCAGACCGAAGAGCATGCGGCTGTTGCTGTAAACGCAGCTGTTGTAGACCGACAGCGCTGCGGTCAGCACCACGACATTCAGGAGGGTGGCGACCAGATTGCTGTCCAGCGCGTGGAAAATCAGCACGAACGGGCTGCCGCCAGTCACGACTTTCTGCCAAGGGTACAGAGAGAGCAGGATGGCCAGCGCGCCGACGTAGAAAATCAGGATGCGGTAGATCACCTGATTGGTTGCTTTTGGAATGCTGGTCTTAGGGTTTTCTGCCTCGGCAGCAGTGATGCCGACCAGCTCCAGACCACCGAACGAGAACATGATGAAGGCCATGGCCATCACCAGCCCGCTGATGCCATTCGGGAAGAAGCCACCGTACTGCCAGAGGTTGGCGACGCTTGCGTCAGGCCCGCCGGTGCCGCTGGCCAGCAGCCAGGCACCGAACACGATCATGCTGATGATCGCGACGATCTTGATCATGGAGAACCAGAACTCCATCTCGCCGAAGATCTTTACGCTGGTCAGGTTGATCAGATTAATGGCCACGAAGAAGATTGCCGCCGACACCCAGGTTGGCGTCTCAGGCCACCAATACTGCACGTACTGGCCCACCGCAGTCAGTTCGGCCATGCCCACCAGTACGTAAAGTACCCAGTAATTCCAGCCCGACATGAAACCTGCGAAGCGACCCCAGTAACGGTTGGCGAAGTGACTGAAAGTACCCGCGACAGGCTCTTCCACCACCATTTCACCCAGCTGGCGCATGATGAAAAACGCGATCATGCCCGCAATGGCGTAACCGAGGATGACCGACGGACCGGCCATATTGATGGTGTGCGCAATGCCCAGGAACAGTCCGGTGCCGATTGCGCCGCCCAGGGCGATCAGCTGGATATGCCGATTCTTGAGCCCGCGATGCAGGTGAGCGGCAGATTTTTGTTCGTTCATAAAAGGTTCTGACCCAGGTGAAGATACCGAGTGGATACAAGCCGCCAATTGCGAGCTGTACGTGGCATTTTGCAAAACAGGTGCCACACAACAGCTTTTGGATTTTTCAGGTGCTGCAAAAGGATGACGCAGGCTACCCGCCATTGGCCAAGCGTCAAGCATAAACTGTTAGGCTTTGCGTCCGAAGCCTTTGAATTCCGACGGATTACTCGACCATGAAAGTCAACGAGATCGACGATTTTGATTTGAAGATCCTGACCCTGTTACAGGCCAACGGGCGCCTGACCAATCAGGAGCTCAGTGACCTGATCGGGTTGTCCGCGTCCCAGTGTTCGCGGCGTCGGATCGCTCTGGAGCAGGCGCAGTTGATCCTTGGCTACCATGCGCGGCTGGCCCCACAGGCCATGAATCTGGAGGTGGTGGCGATGGTCGAGGTCAAGTTGATCAGCCATCGACCGGAGCATTCAGAAGGCTTTCAGGCGTTCATCGGCACCGAGGCTGCAATCATCGATGCGTACAAAACCACCGGCGATGCCGATTACAACCTGAAAACCGCAGTGGCCGATCTCGCCAGCCTCAATCAACTGATGGGCAGGATTTCTGCGACAAACTGCGTTTCGCATCTCAAGACTTCAGTAGTGCTCGAGCGTTTGAAGGAAAACAATATAGCCACCGCTTAAGGCGCTTCGCACAGTATTGACTCGTTTCTTTGGCTTTATGTACACGCTTGGTGCGTTTTTTGTTTAATGATTGCGCGATCTGTGCATTCTGAAAGCTTTATATGCGTGTTCATCATGCTTTGTGTAGGATGCGCGCTTGTTGTGTGAGCTATGGAGTTTTCCCATAGGCTTGCTTACCCCGTTATGTCGCGCCCACCTTTTTCATCAGGAGTTGTCTGCCATGTTTGCCCACGTTGAGTCCTATGCCGGTGATCCGATCCTGTCGTTGATGGATACTTATCAAAAAGATCCCAACACCGAAAAGGTCAACCTCAGTATCGGTCTGTACTACGACGACCTTGGGCAAATCCCGCGTCTGGCTTCTGCAGTAGAAGCCGAGAGCACACTACTTGAGGGCAAGCAGCCTCCTTGCGTGTATCTGCCAATGGAAGGCCTTGCTCCTTACCGTCAGGGCGTGCAGGCCTTGTTGTTCGGCGAGCAGCACCCTGCTCTGCTGGCCGGACGCATTGCAACTATCCAGACCGTAGGCGGCTCGGGCGCATTGAAGGTCGGCGCGGACTTCCTGAAGTCGGCTTATCCGGACTCTCAAGTCTGGGTCAGCGATCCGACGTGGGAGAACCATCACGCGTTGTTCGGCGGCGCAGGCTTCAAGGTCAACACGTATCCGTATTTCGATGCCGGGACCGGTGGCGTGAATTTCGACGCCATGTTCGCCTCGCTGCAAAAGTTGCCAGCGCACAGCATCGTGCTGCTGCACCCGTGCTGCCACAACCCGACAGGCGCGGACCTGACGATTGCCCAGTGGGATCAGCTCATTGAACTGATCGGCGCGCGCAAGCTGATTCCTTTCCTGGACACTGCTTATCAGGGGTTCGGTGCTGGCATGAGTGAAGATGCCTACGCCATTCGAGCCATGGCTGATGCGGGTCTGACGGTACTGGTCAGCAACTCGTTCTCGAAAATCTTCTCACTGTACGGCGAGCGGGTCGGTGGTTTGTCTATCGTGTGCCCGGATGCAGCCATGGCTGACAAAGTCCTGGGCCAGCTCAAGGCCACCGTCCGCCGTAACTACTCCAGTCCGCCAAAACACGGCGCGCTGGTAGTGTCCGCCGTGCTTAACGATCCAATTTTGCGTAACCAGTGGCTCGCAGAAGTGGAAGCCATGCGTCTGCGTATCATCGACATGCGCGTAAAACTGGTGGCCGCTCTCAAGGAAAAAATGCCACAACGTGACTTCAGCTATATCCTCACGCAAAGTGGCATGTTCAGTTACACAGGTTTCAGCAGTGCACAGGTTGACCGACTGAGAAACGAGCACGCCGTTTATCTGATCAGCAGTGGCCGGGTTTGCATGGCCGGGCTGAACGAGCAGAATCTGCCGAAGGTTGTCGAAGCTTTCAGTAGCGTTTGCGAGGGATAACGGAAAAATCAGGGTTGCAGGCCATTCAAATGCCACTAGTGCCGTTGGGCTGTAACCCTTGATCCAGAGCGCTACATTCAGTTTCAGTTAAGTTTTGACGGTTAGCCTGTAAATCTGCATGACCCCGTTGGGCGCGGGCAAATGGATTTGGACGCGATGCCTGTTGTTAGGGTTGCAGCAATAAACCCACATCAATCCGTCAAAGAGGATTAGACATGAGTGACATGGATAAGCAGGTTTCAGCTACGTCGGTAGACGTTAAGCCTGAGGCCGAAACTTCCGACGTAGCGCTGGCTCACATTGTTGAAGGCTTCAAACGTTTTCGCTCTGAAGTTTTTCCTGAGCAGGAAGAACTGTTCAAGAAACTCGCAACGGCCCAGCAGCCGCGTGCCATGTTCATTACCTGTGCCGACTCCCGGATTGTGCCGGAGCTCATCACCAACAGCTCGCCTGGCGACCTGTTCGTGACGCGTAACGTCGGTAACGTAGTCCCGCCATACGGTCCTATGAACGGCGGTGTTTCCACCGCTATCGAATACGCCGTCATGGCGTTGGGTGTGCACCACATCATCGTCTGCGGCCACTCCGACTGCGGCGCCATGCGCGCTGTACTTAACCCGCACACGCTGGAAAAAATGCCGACGGTCAAAGCCTGGCTGCGACACGCCGAGGTCGCCCGTACTGTGGTTGAAGACAACTGCAGCTGCACCGGCGAAAAAGAAACGATGCACGTCCTCACCGAAGAGAACGTCATCGCGCAACTTCAACACTTGCGTACTCACCCATCAGTAGCGTCGAAGCTGGCCAGCGGCGAGTTGTTCATCCATGGCTGGGTGTACGACATCGAAACCTGTGGCATCAAAGCCTACGATGCCGAAAAAGGTCGTTTCCTGGAGTTGGATGGCGACCATCCGACACCGGTTGCCACGCCGAAGTCTCGCTACTAAAAACGCGACTTTCACCTCGTTCAGACACCTGACGGTGCGCTACCAGCGCGCCGTGAGGCGTCGTCACGTCTGAAGAATCCCGGAGAGTCATCATGGGCCTCGCTCAATTGAAATCCGTTTTGCCCAGAGAGCTTCTCGCTTCCGTAGTCGTTTTTCTGGTTGCATTGCCCCTGTGTATGGGGATCGCTATCGCTTCCGGTATGCCACCGGCCAAAGGACTGATCACCGGCATCATCGGCGGCCTGGTGGTGGGTTGGTTGGCAGGCTCACCGCTGCAAGTCAGCGGCCCGGCTGCAGGCCTTGCGGTCTTGGTCTTCGAGGTGGTCCGCGAGCACGGCATGGCCATGCTCGGTCCGATCCTGCTGCTGGCGGGTGTGCTGCAAATCCTTGCCGGGCGCTTCAAGCTCGGTTGCTGGTTCCGCGTCACAGCCCCGGCGGTGGTCTACGGCATGCTCGCCGGTATCGGTGTGCTGATCGTGCTCTCTCAGGCGCACGTCATGTTTGATGGCGGGCCCAAACCGTCCGGCCTGGATAACCTCGTTGCCTTCCCTTCTACCCTGATTCAGGCGATCGGCCCGGGCAGCGGCATGCAGGCCGGAGCTCTCGGTCTGGGTACGATTCTGGTGATGTGGGTGTGGGACAAGTTTCGTCCTCAGTCGCTGCGCTTCGTTCCGGGCGCCCTGCTGGGTGTCGGCCTGGCAACCTTTGCCAGTATCGCTTTAGTGATGCAGGTAAAGCGTGTGGAAGTGCCGGATAACCTGGCTGAAGCCATCGACTGGTTGCGTCCTGCCGACCTGATGAACCTTGCTGATCCAGCGATTCTGATTGCTGCCTTTGCGGTCGCTTTTATCGCCAGTGCCGAAACCTTGCTCTCGGCAGCCGCAGTAGACCGGATGCATGACGGGCAGCGCTCGGACTTCGATAAAGAGCTGAGTGCTCAGGGCGTCGGCAACGTGCTGTGCGGTCTGGTAGGCGCATTGCCGATGACGGGCGTGATCGTGCGCAGCTCCGCCAACGTTCAGGCAGGTGCCAAGACACGTATGTCGGCGATGTTCCACGGCCTGTGGTTGCTGGCGTTCGTGTTGCTGCTGTCCAGCGTGCTGCAAAGCATTCCGGTGGCGAGTCTGGCGGGTGTGTTGGTGTACACCGGTTGCAAACTGGTGGACCTCAAGGCGTTTCGTGGCTTGGGCCGTTATGGCCGGATGCCGATGTTCACCTACGCGGCTACCGCTGCGGCGATCATCTTCACCGATCTGCTGACAGGTGTGCTGGTCGGTTTCGGTCTGACCCTGGTCAAACTGGCGCTGCAAGCTGCGCGTTTGAAAATCAACCTGGTGCCCACCGACGTTGAAGGCGAGTTCGAGTTGCGCATGGTCGGCTCCGCTACCTTCCTGAAAGTCCCGGCGCTGACCAAGGTGATGGAGACTATTCCGGCGGGCAGCAAGGTTTATGTGCCGATGAGCAACCTGAGCTACATCGACCATTCCTGCCTTGAACTGCTGGAAGAATGGGGCCGCGCCAACGCTGCTCAGGGCTCGCGTTTGATCATCGAGCCACGGAGATTGAAGCGCAGGCTGGAAGGTCGGTTGACGACAACTACCGGGATCGGGTCAGCTGCTTCGCAAAGCTAATGTGGGTTGATTGTTGGAGCGAGGCTTGTCTGCGATAAGGCCAGACGCGATTCACCGAGAATCTGCGGTGCTCTTATCGCGGGCAAGCCTCGCTCCCACAGGGGGGCACCCGGTATTGCGGGTAACTCTTAACCTCTATCCAGGGCCAGCCCAAGCCCCAGCTGGCGCGACAGGCACGGCCAGCGTTTCCATGCGGCTTCGGTGTCCGGGCTGCTCAGGCGGTCGCGGTAGGCTTCCACGGATTCCAGCTCAAAGCTTTCCTCATCAAGCAACTGATCGACAGCGTGATGCACCGCTTCGTCCAACTGGTTGGCGAACGACTCACCAATCAATTGGTGGGCGATAACGCTGGCGACCACGGTATTGGACGGGATCAGCGGGCGGGCGAAATGCTTGATGTATAGATCATTCACTTCCTCAACCAGACGATGCGCCAAATAGGCTTCATCCAGCAGGCTGTCGAGGCCCTCGTGGCCGTCCATGATGGCGGGTGGTGCTGTGAAGAAGTGCTCGGCGATTTTCAGCACCGGTTTGATCTGCCCTTCGATGCCCGCTTCAACGGCAACCTCATGAGCCGCGTCCAGCAAGTCCGGCACCAGATCGATATAGGCGGTGACAAAACGCGTCAGCACGCCGCGCGCATCGACTTCCGGCAGATGAATGGCAGGGTGCAGGTGCGGTAACTGAGTTTCAAGTTGACGCAATAACTGGCCGGTCTCGGCCTCGTGTTGATGCGCACGTTGTATCTGCTCGCGCAAAGCGGCGGTGTTCATGAATGCTCCTGAGGATGGAAAACCAGGGTACGGATAGGGGGAGACCATACGTTAGCCTGCCTGAACGAAAGGCTAAGACGTTTTTGTCATAACAGGTTCACATATATGTGTATTGGCTATTAAAAGCGCCATTTGCGCCACTATTGCCTCTTAAATTTTTGACGCGGCAACTCGCGGCCGACATTTTCCGGATTTTTCCAGCGCGTTGCACGCCTACGGTGCCTGTCTATACTCGGTTTTTGGCAGTGCTGATGGTCATCGGGCGCTGTTCGACATCTGGAGTCATGGCTGCGTCGCGACGTCTCGGTCCATCAACTCATGGCGCGTATTACACCTTCACCAGGCTGACTGTATTGGTATGAATGCCCCCCGTTTTTCCAAGTCCCAGATCGTCCGCCTGCTGCTGGTGATTATCGTCATGTTTGCTCTCGGCGTTTCTGCAGTTCCGCTGTTCAATGGTGCGTCTCGGATATTGGGCATTCATGGCAAGGCTGGCGATGATCAGCGCTCGCAACGGGTCGATGAAAGCCGTCAGGTACGGGTGAAGTTCCTGTCGTCCAATGCCGTGAACATGGTGTGGGGCTTTTACCCTAAAGCCGATCAACTGGAAGTACATCCCGGCGCCGTTAATGACATGTTGTTCATCGCCCAGAACCCCACAGACCAGCCCATGACAGCTCAGGCAGTGCCGAGCATCTCGCCAGGCTCCGCAGCGGCGTACTTTCAAAAGACAGAATGTTTTTGCTTCACCCAGCAAGTGCTGCAGCCGGGTGAGCGTGTGGAAATGCTGGTGCGTTTCATCGTCGACTACGACTTGCCGAAGGATATCGAACAGCTAACCCTGGGGTACACCTTGTTCAACGTGACCTCCAGCAAAACGCCTGCCTCGAAAAGCGGCGGCTAGCTGTTGCTGGAGGTATCGTGGTCTCTTCCTGATTCGGGCGTCCGTGCTGTAACGTGGCACGCCATTGCAATCTGCGCTCCGCCACCACAAGACCCATTACTGCTGATCTCATGACTCGAACCCAGAAAACCGTTTTCATCCTGGTCGCCCTCGTCGCTTTGATTTTGGGCTATGCCGTCAATCGTGCGTTGTCTGGCAACAGCGCTAGTGACCAGACCGCTTTGATCGATGCCGGGATTATTCTGCTGCCCCAAAGCCGCAAGCTGCCAGACCTGACCATGACCAATCAGGACGGCCAGCCAGTGCAGGTCAACGGGCTCAAGGACAAGTGGACGCTGTTTTTTTTCGGCTACACCTATTGCCCGGACATCTGCCCAACCACGCTCGCCCAGTTGCGTCAGATCAAGAGCGAGCTACCTCAGGAGACGTTGAGCAAATTGCGAGTGGTGCTGGTCAGCGTCGATCCCAATCGCGACACACCGCAGCAGCTCAAACAGTATCTGGGATATTTCGATAAGGACTTCGTGGGGTTGACTGGGAGCGTGCCGGATATCCAGAAGCTTGCCAACAGCGTGAGCATTCCGTTTATTCCGGCCGATACCAGTAAACCGGGCTACACCGTGGACCATAGCGGCAACCTTGCGTTGCTCGGGCCAGACGGCAATCAGCGTGGGTTCATTCGTGCGCCGTTCAACAACCAGAAGCTGCTGGCGCAGTTGCCGGGGTTGTTGGAGCGGGAGTGAGTACCGGAGTTTACTGACACCGCGCAATCCTATGTGGGAGCAGAGCTTGCTCGCGATAAGGCTGGACGCGATCTAAAGTGAGCCGAGTCCAGCCTTATCGCGAGCAAGCTCTGCTCCCACATATGTTTGCAGCGTGAAAGTGCGGTGATTCAGCTTAAAACGCCGGAACCACTGCGCCTTTGTACTTCTCGGCGATGAACGCTTTCACTTCCGGGCTTTGCAGGGCAGCAACCAGCTTCTTGATGGCGTCCGCATCCTTGTTGGCCTGAGTCGTCACGAGAATGTTGGCGTAAGGCGACTCGGCACCTTCGATGATCAGCGCGTCCTTGGTTGGATCAAGCTTGGCAGTCAGCGCGTAGTTGGTGTTGATCAGCGCCAGGTCTACCTGAGTCAGCACGCGTGGCAGCGTAGCCGCTTCCAGCTCGCGGAACTTAAGGTTTTTCGGGTTCTGCAGCACGTCACTCGGTTTGGCGAGGATGCTGGTTGGGTCTTTCAGGGTGATCAAGCCGGCTTTGGCCAGCAACAGGAAAGCGCGGCCTTCGTTGGTGGCGTCATTAGGCAGCGCAACCATGGCGCCGTCCGGCAGCTCGGCCAGAGTTTTGTACTTGTCCGAGTAGGCACCAAACGGCTCTACGTGAACCTTGGCCACGCTGACCAGATCAGTACCTTTACCTTTGTTGAACTCATCCAGGTATGGCTGATGCTGGAAGAAGTTGGCGTCCATGCGCTTCTGCTCGACTTGCACGTTAGGCTGCACGTAGTCATTGAAGACCTTGATTTGCAGGTCCACGCCTTCTTTGGCCAGGGTCGGCTTCACGAATTCGAGAATCTCGGCATGCGGTACGGCACTGGCCGCAACGGTCAGGGTTTCATCAGCGTGTGCAGACAACGCAGCAACAGCAGCAAATACGGCCAACAGCTTCTTCATACATCAACTCCTTTGAGAGCCCGCCAATCTGGCGGGCTATTGCCGACGGGTATCGGCCAAAAACTAGCGGTGGGAAAAGTGCGCGACCAGTTTGTCGCCAATGGTTTGCAGGATTTGCACCAGCACCAGCAGCAATACGACCGTCACAAACATCACATCGTTCTGGAAACGCTGGTAACCGTAACGAATCGCCAGATCGCCCAGCCCGCCCGCGCCGACGGCACCCGCCATGGCGGTGAACGACACCAGCGCAATCGCCGTAACGGTAACAGCGGCCAGGATGCCGGGGCGAGCTTCAGGCAACAGCGCCTTGACGATGATCTGCCGCGTGGTGGCGCCCATTGCCTGAGTCGCTTCGATGATGCCGCGATCCACTTCACGCAGCGCGGTTTCCACCAGACGTGCAAAGAACGGCGTGGCGCCCGCGATCAGCGGTGGCAACGTGCCGAGGATGCCCAGCGTGGTGCCGGTGATGATCTCGGTCACGGGCATCATCACGATCAGCAGGATGATAAACGGCAAAGCCCGCAGCAAGTTGACGATTACCGCCAGCACTGAGTACAGGCCTTTGTTTTCGAGCAACTGGCGTGGCGACGTGAGGAACAGGATCACACCCAGTGGCAAACCGAGCAGCACGGTAAAGCCCAGAGACACAACGAGCATGTTCAGGGTGTCGAGGGTAGCGATCCAGATCTCGGCCCAATCGACATTGGGGAATAAAGTCAGTAGAGCGTCCATCAGCGCAGCACCTCCATATGAACATCCGCGGCGGTGAAGCGAGCGAAGGCGGCGTCTATGTCACCGCCGGTGATGGCCAGCGTCAGCTGCCCGTAAGGCGTGTCCTTGATGCGATCGATGCGCCCGGCCAGGATGCTGTAATCCACACCGGTTTCTCTCGCGACAGTACCGAGCAGTGGCGCGTAGGTCGCCTCACCCTGGAAGGTCAGACGCACGATGCGGCCTTCGACGTGGGCGAAGTCATCGCGCTGTTCGTTTTCATCGATCTGCTCGTGTTCCTGAACAAAGCGCTTGGTGGTCGGATGCTGCGGGTGCAGAAACACATCGGCGACCTTGCCCTGCTCGACGATCACGCCAGCGTCCATGACCGCGACGTGGTCGCATACGCGACGGATCACGTCCATCTCGTGGGTGATCAGGACGATGGTCAGCTTCAGCTCGCGGTTGATCTCGGCCAGCAGTTGCAGGACCGATGCGGTGGTTTGCGGGTCCAGCGCGCTGGTCGCTTCATCACAGAGCAGGATTTTCGGCTTGGTCGCCAGAGCGCGGGCGATGCCGACACGCTGCTTCTGCCCTCCGGACAATTGCGAAGGGTATTTCTTCGCGTGGTCGGACAGGCCAACCCGTGCCAACAGTTCTGCCACGCGCTGATCGATCTCGGCGCGGGACATATCACCGGCCAGGGTCAACGGCATGGCGACGTTGTCGGCCACGGTTTTGGAGGACAGCAGATTGAAGTGCTGGAAGATCATCCCGACCTGCTGGCGGAAACGCCGCAAGCCATTGGCATCAAGGGCGGTGACGTCTTCGGCGTCGACGATGATCTGTCCGCCGCTCGGGGTTTCCAGGCGGTTGATCAGGCGCAGCAGGGTGCTTTTGCCAGCCCCTGAGTGGCCGATCAGGCCGAACACCTGACCGTCTTCGACGCGCAGGCTGGTAGGGTGCAGGGCCGGAATTTCCTTGCCTGCCACCCGATAGGTTTTATGGACGTTATGGAACTCGATCACTTAGCGAACCTTGTGGGGGCGCGGTAAAAATTCAGCGCAGCGGCAGGACGCACACCGGCTGATTGGCATCGGCTGGATAGGCCGGGCGCGCATTTTAGCCTGTCCGCCGGAATCGATTTAGCATTTATTTCATAACAGACCTGTGTAAATGGAATAAGGCGATGGGTGGCAATGATCTGGATTTCATGTGGGAGAGCCCCGGTGTCCCTGACATCACGCTGTCGCGAAGCAAGTGGAGACCTGTACAGGCTGTGTGAAAACCTCACGAGCCAATTAGCTGGCTAAAAAACGCTCAAAAAACCGCGCTCCTACGTGAGTTTGAGGTCTGTAACCCACACAAACTTTTAAAGATTTCACGTGAGCGCGCGCAGTTTGTTTTTGTCTGAGGGTTTTCACACAGTCTGTGTAGGAGCGCGCTTGGTCTGGGCCGCATCCGGACGATTCGGTCTGTCAGTCGATGAATGTATCGTCTCTGCTGACGTAATCGTCCGGATGCGGCCCAGACCAAGCGCGCTCCTACAGATGGAAGTATTCCGAATCAAATAGTTGTAGTTTGTCTGAGAGGAGCAGAGCTTGCTCGCGATAAGGCTACGCAAATATCAGGCATATCGCTCCAGTCATATCGCGGGCAAGCAGGAAACCGCTCCATTGTGAGCACCACCCGCCCGATCTTCAAAAAAAACACGGAACGCCTGTTTATCTCCTCAGTCACTTTCTTAGTGCCGTGATTTCCCCAGACTCGATTTCGGGGATTTCTGTTTATAAGCCCGATGCCAGTTCTGGCTACAGGGCAGCCTGTAATTGAGGAGTTTTTTTCCAATGGCTACGAAGAAACCAACGAACACGCCAGACCCGTCAAAAAGCGAACTCGCAGGAACCGATACCCCGGACCGCAGCAACACCAACGCCAAGCTGGAAAGTCTGGAGCAGTTCCGCTCTGACGCGACCCAGCAGGCGCTGCGCACCAACCATGGTGTGAAGGTCTCCGACAACCAGAACACCCTGAAGGCCGGCGATCGTGGTCCGTCGCTGCTAGAAGATTTCATCATGCGTGAAAAAATCACGCATTTTGACCATGAGCGTATCCCTGAGCGTATCGTCCACGCCCGCGGCACCGGCGCGCATGGCTACTTTCAGGCTTACGAAGATCACGCCGCGCTGAGCAAAGCGGGCTTCCTGCGTGATCCGGCCAAGCAAACTCCTGTGTTTGTGCGCTTTTCCACCGTGCAAGGCCCGCGTGGTTCCGGCGATACCGTGCGTGACGTGCGTGGCTTCTCGGTGAAGTTCTATACCGATGAAGGCAACTACGACTTGGTTGGCAACAACATGCCGGTGTTCTTCATTCAGGACGCCATCAAGTTCCCGGACTTCGTTCACGCGGTCAAACCTGAGCCGCATAACGAAATCCCTACCGGTGGTTCCGCTCACGACACCTTCTGGGATTTCGTCTCGCTGGTGCCTGAGTCCGCGCACATGGTGCTGTGGACCATGTCCGACCGGGCGATCCCGAAAAGCCTGCGCACCATGCAGGGTTTTGGCGTGCACACGTTCCGCATGATCAATACCGAAGGCAAATCGTCCTTCGTAAAATTCCACTGGAAGCCTAAATTCGGCGTTTGCTCGCTGGTGTGGGACGAAGCGCAGAAGCTGGCCGGTAAAGACACCGACTTCCATCGCCGCGATCTGTGGGAATCCATCGAAACCGGTGATTACCCTGAGTGGGAACTGGGCGTGCAAATCGTTGCAGAAGAAGACGAGCACAAGTTCGACTTCGATATTCTGGACCCGACCAAAATCATCCCGGAAGAACTGGTACCCGTGACGCCGCTGGGCAAAATGGTGCTCAACCGCAACCCGGACAACTACTTCGCCGAAACCGAGCAGGTCGCGTTCTGCCCTGGTCACGTCGTGCCGGGTATCGACTTCTCCAATGACCCGCTGCTGCAAGGTCGTCTGTTTTCCTACACAGACACCCAGATCAGCCGTCTTGGCGGACCGAACTTCCACGAAATCCCGATCAACCGCCCTATTGCGCCGAACCATAACGGCCAGCGCGACGCTCAGCACCGCACAACCATCGACAAGGGCCGCGCTTCTTACGAGCCGAACTCGATTGATGGCGGCTGGCCGAAAGAAACTCCGGCTGGCCCGGTAGATGGCGGCTTTGAGACCTATCCAGAGCGTATCGAGGCACACAAGGTTCGTCAGCGTAGCGAATCGTTCTCCGATCACTTCTCGCAAGCCACGCTGTTTTTCAACAGCATGAGCCATGCCGAGAAAGAGCACATCATCGCGGCGTACAGCTTCGAGTTGGGCAAGGTTGAGCGCGAACACATTCGTGCCCGTCAGGTGAACGAGATTCTTGCCAACATTGATCTGGAATTGGCCGCTCGTGTCGCTGCGAACCTCGGTCTGCCTGCGCCAACGGCTCCAACCGTGCCGTCGAAGAAGCAATCGCTTGCAGAGTCCCCTCTGCTTAGCCAGATGAACCTGCTATCCGGCGATATCGTGTCGCGCAAAGTGGCGATTCTGGTTGCCAACGGTGTGGACGACAAAGCTGTCGCGGCCATGAAAGCGGCGCTGGAAGCTGAAGGTGCTCACGCCAAGGTGCTTGGCCCGACTTCTGCGCCGGTGAAAACCGCCAGCGGTGCGAGCCTGCCGGTTGATGCCTCCATGGAAGGCTTGCCTTCAGTAGCGTTCGACGCAGTGTTCATTCCAGGTGGTGCTGCTTCGGTGACCGCGCTGAGTGGCGACGGTGTCGCACTGCACTACGTGCTCGAGGCTTACAAACACCTCAAGGCGATTTCCGTGAGTGGTGAGGCTAAACAGATCATCGATCTGCTGCATCTGGACAAGGATGCGGGGCTGCTGGAAGTGTCTGACAGCAAGTCGTTCAAGCCTTTCTTTACTGCGATCGCCCAGCACCGCGTCTGGGATCGTGAACCGAAGGCTAAAGCGATTCCTGCTTGATACGAAAAGGCGCCATGGATGGCGCCTTTTTACTATCGTGTGGAAACGAATTTCCGTAGGACCGGCTTTAGCCGGGAGGGCTTTGGTTCAGGCGCTACATCTGCTGCGCTTGAAGTGCAGTCCTCCCGGCTGAAACGGAGCGCCGGCCGGCCGATCCTGCCGCTATGCGGTGTGTCAGATAGAACCTCTCGTGAACAAGTTCACTCCTACCGGGATTGCATCCGGAGGCTTATTGCTGTGCTGGCTTCAGAACGACTGTCGCCGTCTCATTGCGCTCAATCTTGCGGCGCAGTTCCAGTTCAAAATCCGGATTGATCTTGTTCACCCGTTTGGTCAGCAATGTGGCCAGCCATGGGTAATCGTCTGTGCGCGGCACTTGCAGCAGGACGATGCAGTTAAAGGCAACGGTATCGGCGGCGATCGCATCCAGCTGGCGACGTAATTGCGCCATATCGCCGATCTTGAGCTTGATAGTCGTGCTTTCTGCCGACGGATCAATCAATTTGGCAACGCGCTTGGCTTCAGCCGCTTTCAACTCTGCTTCAGCCTGATCCAGCTCGGCTTTACGAGCGTGGGCGATGGCGCCGTTGACGCCACTGGTCAGTGCGGGTGCCTTAGGCATCAAGGCCCTTGCGCGGCTCAAGGCCGTGGCGGCAGCGTTGACGTCACCCTTCTGCAAGCCAATCTGGCTGCGGCTCAAATACGCTTCGGCCAGACGACGCTGGAACGGCTCCAGACGAATGTCCGTTGGCGCTGCAGCTTGCAGTTTGGCCAACTGATCTTCGGCAGTGGCCAGTTCATTGCTGGTAATACTTTGCTCGAGCTGTGCGAAGCCGTCTGCCTCAGTTGCAGGCACGGGCGCTTCGACTGTTGGCGCGCTTTGACAGGCTGCCAACAGGACGGAAAATGCGGCAAGCAACAGATAACGGGATGCAAACGGCTTCATTCCTGCGATTCTCTAATTGCGCAAAAAACGAGCAAGTCTACACCGCTCGTTTGGGTAGGACAAAACTCAGCAGGAACAATGCCGCTGCTGAAACCACAATTGAAGGCCCTGCCGGGGTGTCCTTGAACCAGGACATCGACAGCCCCAGACACACGGCCACTATGCCCAGCACGCTTGCACCGAGCGCCATCTGTTCCGGCGAACGGGCGTGACGCTGTGCCGCAGCAGCCGGAATGATCAGCAGCGATGTAATCAGCAGAACGCCGACGATTTTCATCGCCACAGCGATCACCACCGCGATCAACAACATCAGCGCCATGCGCAAACCGGCAACGGGCAGGCCTTCGACCTTCGCCAGCTCTTCGTGCACGGTAACTGCCAGCAGTGGGCGCCAAAGTGCTATCAGTAATACCAGCACTGCCAGTGATCCGCCAAGGATCCAGATCAGATCATTGGGGCTGATCGCCAGCAAATCGCCAAACAGATACGCCATCAGGTCAATCCGCACGTCGTGCATGAAGCTGAGCACCACTAGCCCGAGAGACAACGTGCTGGGCGCAAGAATCCCCAGCAGGGTGTCCGAGGCCAGCGGCTGACGTTGCTGCAAGGTCACCAGCAGGATCGCCAGCAGCAGGCAGCCGACGGTCACTGCCAGCGTCGGGCTTACATCCAGCAAGAAACCCAGCGCGACGCCCAATAATGCAGCGTGAGAAAGCGTATCGCCAAAATAGGCCATGCGTCGCCAGACCACGAACGAACCCAGCGGTCCTGCGACAAGTGCCAGAGCCAGGCCAGCAAGCAAGGCGTAGAGAAGAAAATCAGCCATGCTTGCAGCTGTCTCCGTGAACATGTGTATGGATGTGGCCGACCGAATCGGCGGCGCCCTCGACGACTTCCCCATGTAAATCATGGGCGTGGTCGTGATGGTGGTGATAAATCGCCAGGCTTTGCGCGTTCTTGCCGAACAGCTCGACGAACGCCGGGTCGTGACTGACTTGCTCCGGATGCCCGGAACAGCAGACGTGGCGGTTCAGGCAGACCACTTGATCCGTGGTGCTCATCACCAGATGCAGATCGTGGGAAACCATTAGCACTCCGCAGCCATGGCGGTCACGCAGGCGGGTGATCAGGCTGTACAGCTCGGCCTGCCCGGCAACGTCTACGCCTTGCACGGGTTCATCCAGCACCAGCAATTCCGGTTCGCGCAAAAGGGCGCGAGCCAGCAGGACGCGCTGCATCTCACCGCCGGAAATACCTTGCAGAGGGCTGTCGATGACCTTCTCCGCGCCGACTTCAACCAGCGCAGCCAGTGCGGCTGCGCGGTCCACGCCAGGGACCAGACGCAGAAAGCGCAGCACTGACAACGGTAGCGTCGGGTCAACGTGTAGCTTCTGCGGCATATAGCCGACGCGCAGCTTGGGTTTGCGCCAGACACTGCCGGTGTCCGGCTTGAGCAAACCCAGCACGGCACGCACCAGCGTCGTCTTGCCCGCGCCATTAGGGCCTATCAGGGTGACGATTTCCCCAGGCTTGACGCTCAGATGGATGTTTTCCAGCACATTCTGCCCGGAAAGGGCGACGCCAACGTGCTCAAGCTTGATCAACGCATTGCTCATCAGGCGGCCTTGCAGCCGGAACACACCCCGACGATTTCCACGGTCTGGCCTTCGACCGCGAAGCCGACGCCAGCGGCCGCAGTGATCACGGAATCGCTGATGGCCGGGCTTTGCAGCTCAATGGCGGCGTTACATTCACGGCAAATCAGAAACTGGCCTTGATGCACGTGAGTCGGGTGGTTGCAGCCGGTGAAGGCGTTCAGCGAAGCGATGCGATGCACGAGGCCGTTTTCCAGCAGGAAATCCAGCGCCCGGTAAACGGTAGGCGGCGCAGCACGGCGGCCGTCTTCTTCGCTGAGCACGGCGAGAATGTCGTACGCGCCCAATGGCTTGTGGCTCTGCCAGACGAGTTCCAGCACGCGACGGCGCAGGGCAGTCAGGCGCAGGCCTTTCTGGGCGCACAGCGTATCGGCTTCGGAAAGCGCGGTATGCACGCAATGGGAGTGGTCGTGAGGGCGACTGGCCAGCGGTGTAATAGGCATGAGCGGAGACGATATTTGCTAGAGACGTTATTATGTTACCCGTTCTAGCCTTCTATGAGTGGCCCACGTGTACCGTCTTTTTGCTCTATTTGTCGCTTTAACCGCAAGTTTGCTGACAATTTCCCCGGTTCAGGCCGATGTCCGCGTCCTCACCAGCATCAAGCCATTGCAGTTGATCGCGGCGGCTGTGCAGGACGGTGTTGGTAAGCCAGAGGTGCTTTTGCCGCCTGGGGCGTCGCCACATCACTATGCGCTGCGGCCATCCGACGTACGGCGCGTGCAGCAATCGGATCTGCTCTACTGGATCGGTCCGGACATGGAAGGCTTCCTGCCTCGTGTTCTGAAAAACCGGACTTTGCCGGTCGTTGCGGTGCAATCCCTGCCGGGCTTGAAGTTGCGCCACTTCGGCGCTGACAGTGCGTCCCATGAGGAAGGCGATGAGCACGGCCACGACGAGCATGATCATGACCATCGTCCCGGAAGTCTCGACGCCCATTTGTGGCTGTCTTCGGTCAATGCCCGGGTGATCGCGGCAAAAATGGCCACTGACTTGAGCGCTGTCGATCCAGCCAATGCTGCGCGGTATGCCAGTAACGCGAAGGCTTTCAATGCGCGTCTGGACGCGCTGGATGCACGAATCAAAGGCCGTGTAGCTGGAATCGCCGGCAAACCGTACTTCGTTTTCCATGAGGCTTTCGATTACTTCGAAGACGCTTATGGCCTCAAGCACGCGGGCGTGTTCAGCGTTGCCGCCGAGGTTCAGCCGGGGGCTCAGCATGTCGCTGCCATGCGTGCGCGTTTGACCGAAGTAGGCAAGACCTGTGTGTTCAGCGAACCGCCGTTGCGCCCACGCCTTGCCGAGACCCTGACGGCCGGATTGCCCGCAAAACTGGCTGAGCTGGATGCATTGGGCGGTGATACCCCCGCAAACGCGACCGGGTATGAGCTGCTGCTGAACAAGCTGGGGGATGATCTGGTGGGGTGCCTGGAGTCGCTTTAATTTTTCATTGTGGGAGCGAGGCTTGCCCGCGATAAGGCGAACCTCGTTCTGATATTTAGAACTGCGGTGCCTGAATCGCGGGCAAGCCCAGCTCCCACAGGTTCTATGCCATCCCGTAGGACCGGCTTTAGCCGGGAGGACGTCCTGGCATTCGCTATATCTCTATTAGGCAGAAATACCGCTGCTCCGGCTATTAACTTCTTTCTGTGGGAGCGAGGCTTGCCCGCGATAAGGCTAGCCTCGTTCTGACAGGTACAACCGCGGTGCCTGAATCGCGGGCAAGCCCAGCTCCCACAGGTTCTATGCCATCCCGTAGGACCGGCTTTAGCCGGGAGGACGTCCGGGCATTCGCTATATCTCTATTAGGCGGAAATACCGCTGCTCCGGCTATTAACTTCTTTTTGTGGGAGCGAGGCTTGCCCGCGATAAGGCTAGCCTCGTTCTGACAGTTATGACTGCGGTGTCTGATTCGCGGGCAAGCCCAGCTCCCACAGGTTCTATGCCATGCCGTAAGACCGGCTTTTAGTCAGGAGGGCTTAGGAATAAATACCGCTCTCACGTCTAAAACGGAGCGCTGCCAGTCCAGTCCTACAACGCAAACGGCAGCGGCAAATGCGTTTCCTGCCGTTGTTCCAGACGCTTCTGGAATTCTATCGGATCATGGATCAGCACGTCTTGCCCTGCATTGGATTCCGCTGCAATCAAGCGTGACAGCCAGAAACGCACGCAGCCAACGCGCAGCAGGGTCGGCCACAATTCGGCTTCAGCCGCTGTGAACGGCCGCAACCCGGCGTAGGCACCCAGCAAGGCCCGCCCGCGTGGTGCGTCGATCTTGCCCTCTTCGTCCGAACACCAGTCATTCAAGGCGATAGCCAGGTCATAAAGCATCGGCCCGGAGCAGGCGTTGTAGAAGTCGATCAACCCGGTCAGGTGCGTGCCTTCGAACAGCGCGTTGTCGCGGAACAGGTCCGCATGCAGATTGGCCTTGGGCAACGCCATGATCTTCGGCTTCAAACGTTCGATTTCTTCCAGCGCGGCTTTGAGCAATACGCCGGGAGCTTCCTCCAGGTGAGAAATCAGTGTCGCGCCTTCGGTCAGCATCCAGTCCAGACCGCGATCAGTCTTGCGCTCCAGAACCTTGTCGCGTGTCGCCAGGTGCAGATGACCCAGCAACTCGCCGATTTGCACACAATGCTGCGTGTTCGGCGCGCTGATGTGCTTGCCGGGCAGGCGTGGTTGCAGCAGCGCCGGTTTGCCTGCCAGCTCACGCAGTGCCGCGCCTTCCGTAGTACGCAGGGCATACGGCACCGGCAAATCAGCCTCGTGGAGCGTGTCCAGTAACTCGATGAAGAACGGCATTTCCTGAACCGGACCGCGCTCCACGAGGGTCAGCACGAACTCGCCCTGCTCCAGGCTAATGAAGTAGTTGGTGTTTTCGCTTCCGGCGGCAATGCCTTGAAAGTCACGTAAATGGCCTAGCCCGTAAGGGGCGAGAAATGTTTCCAGCTCGGGCCGAGCCAGGGGGGTAAATACGGACATATCAGGGCTGCCAGCAAAAAAGGTGAATGTGCGACCTTACCACTCGAATATTTTCCACGATGGAATCAGCATATCCGGTTGGTCTGAACGAATGAAATTGGCGTCTGTACCATCGGCGCGCACCAGAAAGTAAGGTTTACCGCCTTTCGGGGTGATCTTGATCGCATACAGGAAGCCGTTCTGGCGATACTCCTGAATCGTTCTGTCACCTTCGGTGCGGATTGTAACGTCCGGGTCTCCTGACGGTGCCTCATCAGCAGCAACAGCAATCAGCGGGCAGAGTGTAAACAGGCCGGCCAGCAACAGGCGATTTGTTGTGCGCATGATAACCTTGTCCCTTTGTCGTCAATGGTCCTCGCATTCTAGCGCCGACCCCGCCGAAAAGGTTGATTCTGCTCATGAGCCAAGCTCCCCTCGTCCTGGTGGACGGTTCTTCTTATCTGTACCGCGCTTTTCATGCGCTGCCGCCGCTCGCCACGTCCAAGGGTTTGCCCACGGGTGCCGTGAAGGGCGTGCTGAATATGCTCAAAAGCCTGCGTCGGCAATACCCGGACAGCCCGTTCGCGGTGGTGTTCGACGCCAAAGGCGGTACGTTCCGAGACGACCTGTACGCCGAGTACAAAGCCAACCGGCCAAGCATGCCGGACGATTTGCGCGTGCAGATCGATCTGCTGCACGCCTGTGTGAAAGGTTTGGGCTACCCGTTGCTGTGCGTTGACGGCGTCGAAGCTGACGACGTAATCGGCACACTGGCGCGCAGCAGCGCCGCAGCGGACCGACCGGTAATCATTTCCACCGGCGACAAGGACATGGCGCAGTTGGTCGACGGGCACATCACGCTGGTCAACACCATGACCGGCAGCGTCCAGGACGTGGCGGGCGTGAAAGAGAAATTCGGCGTCGGCCCTGAGCACATCATCGATTACCTGGCGCTGATGGGCGACAAGGTCGATAACATTCCAGGCGTGCCGGGCGTTGGCGAAAAGACCGCCGTAGGCCTGTTGGTCGGTGTGGGCGGCGGCCTGAAAGAGCTTTACGAAAACCTCGAAATGGTCGCAACGCTGCCGATCCGTGGCGCGAAAACCCTGGCTGCCAAGCTCGAAGAACATCGTGCCATGGCGTTCCTGTCTTACGAGCTGGCGACCATCAAGATCGACGTCCAGCTGGATATCGAGCTGGATCAACTGCACTGCACCGAGCCTGATCGTGAAGCGCTGCTTGAGCTTTACGCCGAGCTGGAATTCAAAAGCTGGATCGAAGACCTGCACCGTGATGCCAAGCGTGTTGGTCTGGAAATCGCCATCGAAGAAGCTCCTGCCCCGGCAGAGTCCCGCTACGAAACCATCCTTGAGCAGAGCCAGCTCGACGTTTGGCTGAAAAAGCTCAACGGCGCCAAGCTGGTGGCGTTTGTGACCCAGAGCAACGGCCTGGACGCCCAGCGTGCGCAACTGGTGGGCTTGTCGTTTGCCGTGCAGACGCACGAAGCCGCTTACATCCCGCTGACCCACTCCTACATGGGCGTGCCGCAGCAACTGGATCGTGATCACGTACTCAAGCAGCTCAAACCGCTGCTGGAAGACCCGAGCAAAATCAAAGTCGGTCAGCACGCCAAGTTCGATATCAATATCCTCGCTAACTGCGCCATTGATGGCGATCAGAGTCAGGGCATTGAAGTTCAGGGGCTGCTGTACGACACCATGCTCGAATCCTACGTGCTGGATTCCACCGCAACCCGTCATGACCGCGAAAGCCTCGCGCTGAAATACCTGGGGCATGCCGCCGGGAATATTCAGGACATTGCTGGCAAGGGCGTGAAGCAACTGACGTTCGACCAGATTTCTCTGGAGCTGGCTGCGCAATACGCAGCTCAGGAAGCTGACATAACGCTGCGCTTGCACGAAGCGCTTCAGGCGAAGCTCGCTACGATCCCAAGCCTGGCCCCGGTGCTCAACGAAATTGAAATGCCTCTGGTGCCCGTTTTGGCGAGTATCGAACGCCAGGGTGCGCTGGTGGATGCCAAGCTGCTGGGCATTCAGAGCGTTGAGCTGGGCGACAAGATGGTTGCCCTTGAGCGCGAGGCGTTCGAGATTGCAGGGGAGGAATTCAATCTGGGATCGCCGAAGCAGTTGGGCGTGATCCTGTATGAAAAACTCGGCATGCCGGTTCTGAGCAAGACTGCCAAAGGCCAGGCCTCGACTGCCGAAGCAGTGCTCGCTGAATTGGCCGAACAAGGTTTTCCGCTGCCAACGGTGTTGATGAAGTACCGCTCGATGAGCAAGCTCAAGAGCACTTACACCGACCGCTTGCCAGAGCAGATCAACCCGCGCACCGGTCGCATTCACACCTCCTACCATCAGGCGGTGGCGGTGACCGGGCGCTTGTCTTCCAGTGATCCAAACCTTCAGAACATCCCGATCCGGACCGCCGAAGGACGCCGCATTCGTCAGGCGTTTGTCGCACCCAAGGGCTACAAACTGCTGGCGGCGGACTACTCGCAGATCGAGCTGCGCATCATGGCTCACCTGGCTAAGGATGAAGGTTTGCTACACGCGTTTCGTAATGACCTGGACGTTCACCGGGCAACGGCGGCAGAAGTGTTCGGCGTTGAGCTTGAGGCAGTCACCACCGACATGCGCCGCAGTGCCAAGGCGATTAACTTCGGCCTTATCTACGGCATGAGCGCTTTTGGTCTGGCCAAGCAGATCGGTGTTGATCGCAAGCAGTCTCAGGCCTATGTGGATCGCTATTTCGCCCGTTACCCGGGCGTGCTGGATTACATGGAGCGCACTCGCACGCAGGCCGCTGAACAGGGCTTCGTAGAGACCATCTTCGGCCGTCGTCTGTATTTGCCGGACATCAACGCCAAGAACCAGGCCTTGCGCAAAGGCGCAGAGCGCATGGCAATCAACGCGCCGATGCAGGGCACGGCGGCAGACATCATCAAGAAGGCTATGGTGGCGGTAAACGGCTGGCTGGAGACGTCGAAGCTTGACGCCAGAGTCATCCTGCAGGTTCACGATGAACTGGTACTGGAGGTTCGCGAAGACCTCGTCGAGCAGATCAGCGAGCAAATCCGCCCGCACATGAGCGGCGCGGCTCAGCTGGATGTTCCGTTGCTGGTCGAGGTCGGTGTGGGCAATAACTGGGATGAGGCGCACTGACCAGGCGGTGGGCCGGGGCAAGCACGCGATCTCCTGTTGGAGCCGAGCTTGGTCTGGGCGGCATTCCGACGAAGAACGGTAACGCGGTGTGTCTGAAGGGCCGAGGCGTCTGCATCGCGGGCAAGCCTCGCTCCCACAGATATCACGCTGTCTGTGGAGCTGGGCTTGCCTGCGATGAACGATACGCGGTGTGCCTGACGGACCGAGGTGTCTGATTCGCGGGCAAGCCTCGCTCCCACAGGGATTACGCTGTCTGTGGGAGCTGGGCTTGCCCGCGAAGAACGGTAACGCGGTGTGCCTGACGGACCGAGGCGTCTGATTCGCGGGCAAGCGCGCTCCTACAAGGATCACGCTATTTGTTGGAGCTGGGCTTGCCTGCGAAGAACGGTAACGCGGTGTGCCTGACTGATCGTTCGGAGAATTTCCGAAGGCCAGGAACTTACGCCTCGAAACGCCGGTCAGAGAACTCGATTGGCTGAGAAGCCAGTCATGCTCCTAGTTGTGTTAAGTGTTGGCAGATATCCGGCTTCCCTCCATGGAAGTCTGGAACTTGAACCCCGAACTTCCCCTCCCCCACATGAAGTCCGGGGTTTTTTTTGCCTGCGATTTACTCGGCGGGTGCCTTGTCTTCCAGCTCCATCCAGCCTGCAAGTACGGTATAGGCTTCTTCCAGGCCCATGCGCTTTGGTGCAGAGAACAGCTGGATGCTGACGGCGTCGCCCCAACCCTTGCGGATTTCTGACTGAACCTTGAGCAGTGTGTTCTTGGCTGCGCCGTAAGTCAGCTTGTCAGCCTTGGTCAGCAGAATGTGCATCGGCATGTGGCTGGCGATGGACCAGTCCAGCATCAGGAGGTCGAAGTCGGTCATCGGGTGACGGATGTCCATCATCAGAATCAGACCTTTCAGGCTTTCGCGGCTGCCCAGATACGCTTCAAGGTGGCGCTGCCAGTGCAGTTTCAGCGGGATAGGTACCTTGGCGTAGCCATAACCCGGCAGGTCGACCAGGCGTCGCTCATCGTCCAGCTTGAAGAAGTTCAGCAGTTGCGTACGACCTGGCGTCTTCGATGTACGGGCCAGGCTGGCGTGCGTCAGGGTATTCAGCGCGCTCGACTTGCCTGCGTTGGAGCGTCCTGCGAACGCCACTTCAAAGCCGTCGTCGTCCGGGCACTGGTCGACTTTGGCTGCGCTGAGCATGAAGGTTGCCTGTTGGCACAAGCCGAGGATGGGATTCTTGAGTTGCATGTGATTTCCGGTGAGAGCGGTGCCTGCAAGGGGTGCGGCAAGAGGTGTCGTTTCCGTTTCAGTGGGGCCAGTATATAATTACCGCAGATTTTGTGTGTGCTTTGTCCCGGTCCCGGGAAGCTACATCAGCCAAGCGAGAACTATAAGCGCATTAGAACGCAGTCCGCTTTTAACCTGAAAGGGTTGCTGAGTATGAAGGCTTTGGAGTCGCCTGTGTTCAGGAGTTCAAAGTGATGCCGTTGCGTGGATTGTGCAGAGACCGCAATAGCGGGGATTCGCGAACCTTCGTCCGTCTGGATGAGCGAGTCCACCTCTATAAAACTATTCACCTTTAGCCGATCTGGATTACCTGATGAACAAAATTTTCGTGAGTCTGCTGCTGGCTCTGGGCATCTGCGGCACGAGTCAGGCGGCTGACACGGTAGTCGGCGACGCGGCTGCTGGGCAGGCCAAAACCGCCGTTTGCAGCGCTTGTCACGGCCCCGATGGTAATAGTCTGGTGCCAAACTTCCCCAAACTGGCGGGCCAGGGCCAGCGATATACGCTTAAGCAACTGCATGAAATCAAGGACGGCAAGCGCGTCGTGCTGGAAATGACCGGCTTGCTGACCAGTCTCAACGAGCAGGACCTCAACGATATCGCCGCGTTCTACGCCAGTCAGAAAGGCAGCGTGGGTGCCGCTGACGAGAACCTGGTCGCTCGCGGTGAAGCACTGTTCCGTGGCGGCAAACTGAGCGAGGGCATGCCGGCTTGTACCGGGTGCCATTCGCCCAATGGCGTGGGCAACGCGCCAGCGGGGTTTCCGCATCTGGGCGGTCAACACGCTGATTACATCAAGAAGCAGCTCGTGGCCTTCCGCGAAGGTGACCGCACCAATGACGGCGACACTATGGTCATGCGCTCAATAGCCGCCAAGTTGAGTAACAAGGATATCGAGGCGCTTTCGCAGTACATTCAGGGGCTGCATTGATCATGCGGTGATCTTGTTGGAGCGTGCGGGTGGCGATCCGGCTTGCCCAGGAACCAATCACCGCGCAGGGCAGATACACCGCGTTACAGTTCTTCGCGTGCAAGCCTCGCTCCAACGCATTCCAACTCAAAAAAAGGGTAGCTTCGGCTACCCTTTTTTGGTGTTGCCAGCGTTACACTAGCGAACTCGTGTCTTGTCAGCCGGTCGAAGCCCGGTCGTTGCAAGGCCCTCAAATCAGCCTCAGGAGTAAAGCATGCGTAATCTGATTCTCAGCGCCGCACTGGTTGCCGCCAGTATTTTCGGTATCACGGCACACGCTGCCGAGCCTATCGAAGCCGGTAAGCAGTACACCGTGCTGAGCAGCGCTGTTCCTGTTTCCGAGCCAGGCAAGATCGAAGTTGTAGAAATGTTCTGGTACGGCTGCCCGCACTGCTACGCATTTGAGCCGACCATCAACCCATGGGTCGAGAAGCTGCCTGCTGACGTTCACTTTGTCCGTATTCCTGCCATGTTCGGCGGCCCTTGGGACGCCCACGGCCAACTGTTCATCACCCTGGACACCATGGGCGTAGAGCACAAGGTTCACGCCGCAGTATTCGATGCGATCCAGAAAGGCGGCAAGCGTCTGACCGACAAGAACGACATGGCCGAATTCGTTGCTACTCAAGGCATCGACAAGGCAGAGTTCCTGAAGACCTTCGACTCGTTCGCTGTAAAGGGCAAGATCGCCCAGTACAAGGAACTGGCCAAGAAGTATGAAATCACGGGCGTACCGACCATGATCGTCAACGGCAAATACCGTTTCGACCTGGGTTCTGCCGGTGGTCCGGAGCAAACCCTGCAAGTGGCTGATCAGCTCATCGAAAAAGAGCGAGCGGCCAAGTAAGCAGCGCCTGCCATGCTGCGCAAGAAAGCAGTAAGAAGCGTTGGCCTGCATGATCCGCAGGTCAACGAGGATCATCTACAGGCAAGTGGTCTGCCGGCGGACGGTCGGCTCCGCTTGCTTAGCTTCAACATCCAGGTCGGGATCAGCACCGGCCGCTATGGTCATTACGTCACGCGCAGCTGGCAGCATTTGCTGCCGCACGTGGGGCGGGCCAGTAACCTGAAGAAGATAGGTGACTTGCTGGGTGACTTCGATCTGGTTGCCTTGCAGGAAGCCGATGGCGGCAGTTTGCGCTCCGGCTACGTCAATCAGGTCGAGCACCTTGCTCAGCTCGGTGCCTTTCCTTACTGGTATCAGCAACTCAATCGCAACCTGGGTCGTCTGGGTCAGCACAGCAATGGCGTGCTTAGCCGCCTGCGACCGTGGGCGATCGAGGATCACCCGCTGCCCGGGCCTGCCGGGCGCGGCGCGATTCTGGTTCGTTTTGGCGAAGGTGAGGATGCGCTGGTCGTGGTGATGATGCACCTGGCACTTGGCGCACGCACCCGTACCCGGCAATTGGCCTATATCCGTGAATTGATCGGTGGTTACCGTCATCAGGTACTGATGGGTGACATGAACACCCACGCCCTCGACCTGCTGGAAAAATCTCCATTACGTGACCTGGGTCTCCTTGCTCCGCAAATTGAAGCGACTTTTCCCAGTTGGCGACCGCAACGCTGCCTTGATCATATTCTGCTCAGTCCTACACTCACTCTGGAACGGGTTCAGGTATTGGCTCAGCCAATCTCTGATCATTTGCCCGTTGCAGTGGAGATCCGCCTGCCTGCTTCATTGGGTGGCGACTCGCTGCCCGTTATCAGTCATCGCGGATCTCCTGAATGAGCGACGAAGCCGAACGCTGGCGAGAGAAATACCTCAAAGGCGTCGAACAGCAAGACAAGCTCGAAAAACGCTGGAATGCCCGTCTCGACTTGCTGCGCCGTGGTCTGGTGCGCAGTAGTCTGGCGGCCGAAGGGTCGGACCGGGCTGTCGACCAATGCATGAAGGAAATGCGCGAAATCGTCCGTAAGGACGACATGGACGCGGGCCTTGCAGCGTTGATTCCAAGGCTGGAAAAGGCGGTACTGGATTCCGAGCAGCGCCGCGAAGAGCGCGCTGCACAGGTCAGTAGCGCCTTGGTGTCGCTGGTCACGCAGTTACAGTCCCTGCAATTGCCCAAGGACGTACGCAAGCCACTCAAGCGTTTCGCCAAAGACCTTGAGGAGCGCGCCTCGCAAGCGCGGGAGCTACCACTGTTGCTCGGCGAGCTAAGCGGCCTGCAGGGCCAGGCGCTGACGGTGATTGAACGACCTGAAGAGCCGCACCGGCCGGGGTTGCTGCAGCGTCTGTTTGGTGGGCATGAAACGGGGGATGCTCCGGCTAAGGACGCCAGTGATACCGCAGCCACTGTTCCGGAAGTCATGCCTGAGCGTACGACTGATTCAACCGAGGTCGATGAGTGGGACGAGCCTGACGAACCGCCCAAACCAGTCGATCCAGCTACGTCGCCAGCTGTTGTTGCGCCTGCTGCAGCGGTCTCTGCTCCTCCGAAAACTCCGCAACTGCCGCCAGAACCAGCAGCCCCGCCGCCAGACGTGCAGACGCCGAACGTCGAGCCCGTGCTCGAAGTGCCCGAGCCCGCGATCCCGGCTCCTGGCCATGAAGCCGACGTCATTGTCGAGCCTATCGCTGTTCCACTGGCTGCGTCAGTCACTGAATCCATCCCGATTGAGGATTTGCTCGCCCCAATCCCGGTTGTGCCCTACGAATACGTGTCAGAGCCGGTCAGCGCTGTCGGCGAATTCGATGAGTTGCCGCAAGAAGCAGAGTCTGGCGAAGAAGAATCAACCTACGCGCTGCCCAGCTCTCCCGAGCCTAGCTACAGCTCCGTGGCTGCGCATATCGAACACACCCTGTTGGGCCTGCTCAACGATCTGACCCTGCCGGAGCACCATCGGCCTCAAGCCGAGGCGATGCGCTTGCGCCTCGAACATGGCCTTAACTGGTACGAATTGCTGCCCATTCTCGATGATCTTGCCGTTTTGATGCTGGCGATCACGGACAGTGGTCAGCATGAGTTCGAGATTTATCTAAAGCAGCTCAATGAAAGGCTCGAGTCATTCCAGAGCAATCTTCAGGCCGCCAGCGAAGACTACGTGGGCCAGCAGACCGCCTCGCGTGAGTTGAACAATGAGCTGCGTCTGCAAGTGGACGGCTTGCAAAGCAGCGTCCAGGACGCCGCCGATTTGCCGAGCCTGAAAAAGGTACTGGAGAACCGCCTGGAAGGTCTTCTGGGCACCATGGATCAACATCAGAAGACCCGCGACGAGCGTGAGCAGGACGTTGCGGCGCGCCTCCAAGGTCTGGCGAGCCGGGTGGCGACCATGGAGCAAGAGGCGTTGGGTTTCAGGGCCAATCTTGAAGAGCAGCGGCAAAAGGCACTGATCGATCCATTGACCGGCTTGCCCAATCGGGCCGCCTGGGAAGAACGCCTTGGGCATGAAATGGCCGTCTGGCAGAAGAACAAGACCAACCTGTTGGTGTGTATTCTGGATCTGGATCACTTCAAGCGTATTAACGATGGCTACGGGCATCTGGCCGGCGACCGGGTTCTCAAGATTGTTGCAAAGGTTGTGAAGAAGCAGCTACGCCCGACGGATTTCATTGCGCGCTTCGGCGGTGAGGAGTTTGTGATCCTCTTGCCTGCGACTCAGGTGACAGCAGGCCTGGCTTTACTCGAGAAACTGCGGACGGCGGTTGAGGAGTGCCCGTTTCACTTCAAGAGCGAACCGGTCACCATCACCGTGTCCACGGGCGTGACAGCGTTACGCCCCGGCGAGCGCAGTGATGTAGCGCTCAAGCGCGCTGATCAGGCCTTGTACCGCGCCAAGGAAAACGGCCGCAACAGAGTTGAGCAAGGTTGATCGATGACTCGACAGCAGTAAGCGATTCCACAGCAGTGCGCTATGCTCCCCACTTTCTTGTCTCTATGATCAGGTTTTCATGAAGCTGTTTTTATCTGCCCTGCTGCTCATTACGTTGACGGCCTGCACCAGCGGACCGCGACTCGACACCAGTCATCCGTCGGTGAACTACGATAACCGCGTGCAGTTTGTCGTGGTGCATTACACCTCTGCGACGCTTGAGCGTTCCCTTGAGTTGCTCACTCACGGCGAGGTCAGTGCGCACTACCTGATTGGTGATACGCCGCCGACCATCTACAAGCTCGTCGACGAGAGCGCCCGGGCCTGGCACGCCGGTGAAAGTGAGTGGGATGGGCGCACCTGGCTCAACTCTGCATCGATTGGTATCGAAATCGTCAATCCTGGTTACCGCGATACACCGACGGGCAGACTTTGGTATCCGTATACGGAAGGGCAGATTCAGGCGCTGATCGTGCTGCTCAAAGACATCGTCAAGCGTAACCATATCGACCCGCGGCACATCATCGGTCATAGCGATATCGCGCCGGCGCGCAAGCTGGATCCGGGGCCGCTGTTTCCTTGGAAACGACTGGCCGAGGCTGGGCTGGGTGTCTGGCCGGACGAGCGTCTGGTGGCCGAACAGCAGGCACTTATGCTCGATAGCGTGCCGGACATCGCCTGGTTTCAGCAGCAGCTTGCTCGCGTTGGCTACACCGTACCGCAGACGGGTGAACTGGATGTTGCCACGCGGGATGTTCTGGCCGCTTTTCAGATGCATTACCGACCCGCGCGTTTCGACGGACAGCCAGATGTGCAGAGCGCCGCTATCCTGAAAGTGCTCAACCGCCAGCGCTGATTTCGCCAATTCGTTGCCGCAGCTCCAATCCAGCGGGCTATTTTCGCGTTTGTTGCTATACCTAGGGGTATTCCTCCGGGTATCAACTGATGCGCGATGCGGCAACACCCTTTCGCACGACCCTGTATCGTCCTTGGCTGATGGCTTTGCTCGCCGCCTTGATGAGTGCTGCCGTGTTGTTGGCGGGCAGCTTTGCATTGGCTTTGCATCAGGCACGACAGAACGAAAGCGAACAGATGAATGCTCAGGGCGGGCGCTTTCTGGTGCGCCTGGAGCAGCTGTTTGGCCAACTGCGCGCCGGTCTTGATCAACTGGAGGCCCAGCCTCTGCGACGCTGTAATCCGGACATGATCGACCGATTGCGTCAGGTTACCTCCAGCTATCGATTCATCTATGAAGCTGCGTTTGTGGGCGATGCCAGAGCGTGTTCCAGCGGATCGCGGGACAGTCAGCCTGGCCTGCCTCGCAAGCCGGATATTCGCGGCCCCACCTACGATTACTGGCTCAATACCTCAGCTCAACCCGACGACAACCTCGCAGCGTTGGTGCTGGGCCGGGGCGGCTTCAGGGTGTCGACCTCCCGGGGGCATCTGACCGATGTGGTGGATTTGCCCACCGGCGGCAGTCTGCTGGTGGTGCTGAATCATGGCGTCAAAGCCGTCACTGTCCTGGGTCCTGATCAACCCTGGCCGCTCAGCGTCCGCTGGTCCTCGAACAGCGCTGAAAAGCTGATCATCACCGATACCCTGTTGATCTATCGCATGCCCACTGAGAGCCCCGTGTACCAGTTGGTGATGATTGCGCCCCGCGCCGGTCTCCAGCAAAAAGTAGCGGGAGCCTGGTGGTTGCTGGTCCCCGCGAGCCTGCTGATTGCATTGTTTATAGGCGCGCTGGTGTTGCAACTCGTGCGTCAGCGCCAGTCGTTAGGGGGTGAGCTGCAGGGCGCGTTGCGGCGCGGCGAATTGAAAGTGCTCTTCCAGCCGATTTTTGATCTGCATTCGCGTGTATGCGTGGGGGCCGAAGCGCTGGTTCGCTGGCGTAGGCCGGACGGCACGCTGACCAGTCCGGACCTGTTTATTCCGTTGGCGGAAAACACGGGGCAGATTCGGCAGATTACGGATTTCGTGTTGCAGCAGTTGCTTGAGCAGTTAGGGCCTCTGCTGCGAGCCAATCCGCAGCTCTACATCTCGGTGAACCTCGCCGCGTGCGATGTGATGGCGCCGAGGATTGGCCGGGTCACGGCCAGATTACTGGCCGTGCACAAAGTCTCGGCCCGGCAGATTGCCTTTGAAGTCACCGAACGGGGATTGATCGACGTGGTGGTCGCCCGCAATCACTTGCAGGCGTTGCGCGACAAGGGACACCAAGTGTTGATTGATGACTTCGGCACGGGATATTGCAGCCTGGCTTATCTGCAAACACTGCCCGTGGATTGCCTGAAAATCGACAAAGCATTTATCGATGCCCTGGGTCACGACGCCGCCAGCAGCGGCGTGGCTCCTCATATCATCCGTATGGCCCATGCCCTGCAATTGCGGGTGATTGCCGAAGGTATCGAGTTCGAAGCCCAGGCCCGGCTGCTCATGAGTGAAGGCGTGAAATACGGTCAGGGGTGGTTATTCGCCAGACCGTTGAGCGCCCGTAAATTCAGTGAACTGGTCACAGGTGGCCGCCGCAGCCAAGGGCGGCGAGCTGAGGATGTGGCGTAACGGTGTGGTGCAAAGGCGGATGGTGCCTCTGCAGGATCGACCAAGGAGCGCGATTGTTCGCGAGGCGGTGTGCCTGAAGAAACGCGTCAGACCCTTTCGGCAACAAGTTGCCTCCTACCCCCATAAGCGCTATGCCTGTGCAATGCCCGGTAGGAGCGAACTTGTTCGCGAGGCGGTGTGCCTGAAGAAACGCGTCAGACCCTTTCGGCAACAAGTTGCCTCCTACCTCCATAGCGCTATGCCTGTGCAA